>JAZRGC010000068.1:0-4018 GCA_045643985.1 Clostridia bacterium | reverse complement strand
CAGGTGGTTTGCCCTCTTGCATAGTTTTGCAATCTGCTGTCACAAAGTCACCACGTCTTAAGCCGTATTGCTTAATCTTTGGTGCAGGCACATATGCATCCATATCGTTGATTTCTCCGTTTTTGACACGCAAGAAACCATATCCGTCAGGATTAATCTCCAAAAAGCCACTTCTTTCCTGTGTCATTGATGCTTCGCGAAGAACTTCATCTGACTCGTTAAAATAGCCTCCGCCATTTCTATAAATAGGCTTGAAGTTTGGCCTTGTATCGTACCTGTCGTTTGTATTGTAATCGTTTTCCGCAAGTATTTGATTTGTAACTTGTGGTGGTTCTATTTTTGTATAGACTTCTTTTGGTGGCCTTCCACGCTTTGGAGGCTCTGGCGCAGAGATCTCCTTGCTGGTTATCTTTAGTATTATATCAATAAGTTCACCTTTTTTCAACTTTGTGGGTGAAGATACGCCAAATTCCTTTGCAATATCTCGCACTTCAAAGATGGTTTTAGCATCCAGTTGCTCGAAAGTATAATTTTCCATACTGCTCCTTTATAAATAGTTTAGTTGTCATTGTTCGTTTTGTTTGTTTTGGGTTTTTTGTAAAGCTGCAGCGAACTGCAAAGGTTTTAAAGTGTTTAAAGTCAATTCTGCGACCACATATAAATGCGACCGAACTTAATGAATTGAATGCATAAGTGTTTAAAACTCTACCCTCCACAAGATAAACAAGGGAGGGTGGAAATCATAAGTGTTTAAAATTTTTCAAGCACGTAGACTTTTGTGCTTTCGCCATCGAAATCAGCACGATCAAACTCTACTGTGTTGCCTTCGACATAAACGATGTCATCATCTTCAAACAAATCAAGGAACTGATTTACTTTGTCTATGTCAAACTCACAATCCTTTGTTCTGTAATGCATAGGTATGACAATGTCAGGCATAATCTTGTCCACGTAATCTTTTGCTGTTTCGGCATCAATAGTATATGTGCCACCAACAGGGATAAGAAGAACGTTGACTGGCACCATACTTTCAACAAGCATTGTTGAGCAATCTTCGCCTATGTCGCCCATATGGCAAATCTCAACTCCATCCATACGGAATTTGAAGATGAGGTTGCCACCTCTGTCTGCGCCCATATTTGCATCGTGATAGGATTTTTGTGCAAACATGTGAACACCACCAATCTCATAGAATCCTGCATTGCGAATAACTGTAGGGTGTCCTTTGACTGCAGTGATATTGTTGTGATCGTGATGGTCGTGAGAAACTGTGACGATGTCTGCATCGACATCTGCCATGCTGTAACCTATTTTGTCGTCGAATGGGTCGGTGACAACTGTAGTGCCTGTGCTTTCTTCAAGTTTGAAGGCTGAATGACCCAACCAAGTAAGTTTCAAAATTTCCTCCTTATGCTACACACCGATTATTGAGCAGTGTGCGAATTGGCAAGTGCGTGTATTTTTTCAAAGGGATCAAGAAGGCTTGACACAGATTCATTGTAGTTGGCTGCAGCAATGATGTAAGCAATATACTTGGAAATGTCTGCTTCGATAAACCAACTGCATTCCTTGAGTTCAGGGATGCGATATGTGAGGTTGGTTGACACAACTGCATCAAAATAGCCTTTTTCATATGCATCATTGAACTTTTCAACGCCTTCTGTGAACAGTGAGAATGTTGCTGAAAGGAACACTCTCTTTGCGCCCTTTTCTTTTATTTCTTTTGCAAGTTTGATTATGCTGTCCCCTGTTGCAATCATATCATCTGCGACAAAGACGTCTTTGCCTTCAACAGGCGCGCCAATGTATTCGTGTGCGACGATTGGGTTTCTGCCGTTGACAATGACAGAATAGTCACGACGTTTGTAGAACATGCCAAGGTCAAGACCAAGGACTGTTGCATAATAGACGTTTCTTCCCATTGCGCCTTCGTCAGGGGACACACACATAAGATGATTTTTGTCAAAGTTGATTGTGGGGAATTTTTTGACCAATGCCTTGAGAATTTGATAGTTGGCAAAATAGTTGTCAAAACCCATGAGTGGCACAGCATTTTGAACACGGGGATCGTGTGCATCAAATGTTATGACATCGCTTACACCCATGTTTTGGAGTTCTTGGAGCATAATTGCGCAGTCAAGTGATTCTCTGCCGGCTTTTCTATGTTGTCTGCCACCATAAAGCATTGGCATAATGACAGTGATACGGCTAGGCTTGCCACCTGCTGCTGAAATTATACGTTTTAAATCTGCAAAATGTTCGTCTGGGGTAAGGGGAATTTTTTGTCCAAAAAAATCAAAGGTGACACCGTGGTTGCCGGGATCACAAACAATGTAAAGATCTTTTCCACGAAGGGTTTCCATAATTATGCCCTTTGCATCACCATTGGTGAA
The DNA here is from genome assembly GCA_045643985.1 of Clostridia bacterium. GTDB lineage: Bacteria > Bacillota > Clostridia > Christensenellales > CAG-917 > RGIG4097. The sequence goes on along the minus strand of JAZRGC010000068.1, from coordinate 1,625 downwards.
CCTTGGGCAAGCGGCTTCAATGAGGAATGATCCTTTTTTAATACGTGCATTTTTTGGGGCTGAGGAGTTGTACATTGCAACAAGACGCTTGTCAATGAGTTCTGCAAGTTCCTTAGCACCGGGCGTTGCAACAATCGCCAATGGGGCTGACGGTGTTTCTTCAAAAAGTGACAATTCGGGTGACACGATATTGACCTCCGTTTTTTGTGAGATGATTATAGCAATATTTCAAGAAAAATACAACCGAAATCATTGGAAAAATATTTATTGTTAAATATTCGCTGAAATCTCGGCGATATTTTGTGTTGAATTTTGTCAATATTATTTTGTTGGGGGTTGCGATGAAAAACTATAAAATTTCAACAAGAATGTGGTTCATAATGTCCATACCCTTGTGATTGAGTGCAATTTTGTCACCTTTGTCGATGACATAATCAGCAAATTTTGAAAGCAAAATATCTGTTTTTTTGCCAAGAAAATCCTTGTGTATTCCGTCACTTAAACGAAGGGCAAGCATAATGGTTTCTTCATAAATTTCGTCAGTTGAGAGCACGTCAATATCTCTTTGAACGTCAAAATATTTTGAAGAATTTCGGCAATCTAACAGGTAATTTTCAAAATTGTCCGTATTTTTGAAACGGATTTCATTTTCAGTGAAAACAGATGGATTTTTGACAAGGGAACTTGCATTCAATCCAAGCCCTAAATATTCTTCCCTTGTCCAATAACCTGAGTTGTGATTTGAGCGTGCGCCATTTTTTGAAAAATTGCTCACTTCATATCTTTCAAAGCCCATATCTACCAGTGTATTGCAAGCAATTTCAAACAGGTCAACTTGCTTGTCTTGGTCAGCAACAACCATCTTGCCTTGTGATACAAGCCTTTCAAGTGGTGTACCACTCTCCACTGACAACATATACACTGAGACGTGGTCAACAAAAGGTGCAACTTCTGTCAATTCGCCCACTATCTTATCTTCGTCATCAAAAGGCAATCCAACGATAAAATCCACCGATAGATTGCTGAAATAATCCTTGATAAGACGTATTTTGTCAAGGGCTGTTTGTCTGTTGTGAATGCGACCAATTGCCTTCAAATTGTCATCATATAAGGATTGAACACCTAGACTAATTCTGTTTACGCCCAAAGAGCGCATTGCCAACAATTTCTCGGCAGTGACGCTTTCGGGATTGCATTCCACAGTTATTTCTATGTTCTCAGGGAAATTGAAAGATTGTTTTAATGTGTTGAAAACACTTGAAAATTGCTCAGTTGTGAGCAGTGACGGAGTGCCTCCGCCAAAATAGATAGATGTGACTAATCTATCTGCAAATTCCTTGCCTGCAAGAGTTATTTCCTTGTTAAGACAGGATATATATTCGTCTATCCTGTCATTTTCTGCACAAGGAAAACTCTTGAAATCACAATATAAACACTTATTCTTGCAAAATGGTATATGCAGGTAAAGTTTCATAATTAATCGTCGTCGCCAACCTTCAAGATTGTGACAAATGCTTCGCTGGGGATTTCTACACTGCCAACTCGGCGCATACGTTTTTTGCCTTCCTTTTGTTTTTCAAGGAGTTTCTTCTTTCTGGTGATGTCGCCACCATACCACTTGGCAA
>JAZRGC010000067.1:0-3993 GCA_045643985.1 Clostridia bacterium | reverse complement strand
TTTGTCTTCCTAAGACCGCTTGGCCTCCGACTTACCTTGCAAGATCATCAAACGTGTTGTTGACATGCCTGCGATGAAAAGACGGATGATACGGATATCATAAAAGAGTTTACGTCTTGAGCAAGCGAACAAACGGAAACGATCGCAAAGTTCGGGCAAAGTGATTTCGTCATCATATACAGGTGGCACATAGTTTTCATAGATTTGGTCGATTTCAGTGAGTTTGTAGAAACGTGATTCGCCTTCCTTGATTTTGCCTTCTTCGCCACCTTCTTCATCTTCTTCGCCACCGAATGCACCGATGTCACTGACTTTCATGCCAAGGATACGGTCCTTTTCAGCAGACATTTTGATGATTTGCTTTTTGAGATTTGCGCATTCTTCAACAAGGTCTTGAGGCAAGACTGCGTTCTTGTTGATACGGATGAGTTTTGTCAAGCCCCAAACAATGAGCCAGACAATTGCCACAAGTGCTGCAACGATGAGCACGATGAAGATGATTGCAACTGCCCACTCGCCTGCGCCAAATTGGTCGGTGTAGTTGACAAATGCATCACGATAACCATCATTGTAGAATATGTGAAGGAAACCCCAGAAAATACTGCCTATGCCCTTGTCATAGAATGCACCAAGGAATGCCTTCAAAAAATTGAATACGAGATTAATGTTCATATCATTTTGGCAGGCCATTAAGTCATAGACTTAAATCCCCCAAAACACAGGAAAGCACACAGAGTGTGCCACTCCGTGTTAGGCCTGCTCATCCCCCTTGTCAGTATTTTCATCTTCAAATGGGTTGTTTTCTGTTGTATCTGTATTTGCGCCTGCATCTGCGCTTGCGCTTTCGCGTGCGAGTTGTGCAAGATATTCTTCTGCAAGACGACGTTTGTCTTCTTCAGAAAGTCCATCAATGCCTGCTGTTGCAAGTGCTTCTTCCTTGGTTTTGTCAAGCTTTGCGATGATGAGTGATCTCACAAGAATGAACACGTAACCAAGGAATACAATGATGAGAGGGAGCACAACGATCAAGAAATAGTTGGTCTTGTCTTGTTGGATGAAGTTGATGAGTGCACCAATTTGACCCAAATTGCCACCATTGGTGTCCTTTGTGATGTTGAATGTGCCGTCTGCATTCTTTTCTGCAGGTGTGCCCCATGTTGCAATAATATTGCCTACGTTGACAAGTTCTTCGCCATATTCACCATCTTGAGGATTGGGATTGTCTCCAAGGACAGTAACAAAAACGACCTTACCATCATCGTTGACACCAAGATCAACAATACGGTGAGTGACATAAATTCGAATAAGACTGCCAGTACTCTTATCTGTGACAAGCTTTTCAAATGTGACAACTTGACCAACTTTAAGATCTTGCCCATCACCCTTGTAAATCTTTGTGATTATAAGATCATTGGTCATAAAGGTGGGTTCCATTGAGTCTGTTTGTACAGGCATCATTATATATCCTGCAAGACCTTTAATTTTGCCATCCTTATTGCCTACGTTAGCAATAGTAATGATTGAAACGATAAGTGACGCAACGATGAGAACGATGCACAATGCTGTAGCAACCCAGCCCAGAATATCGCGCACTTTTTGTTGTTGAGGAGTAAGCTCCTTTTTGACTTTGGACATAATGTTCCTTTCCTTCCCCGATGAACGTATGCTTGTTGCCATATTCACGAAAAATCGCTGTGTTCACCAAGTGTTTTTGATGTCCCCTGCCGTAGGCAGAGTATATGCCAGCATCCATCAAATGCTTGTTGCCCTAACAAGAAAAAACCTTTCCTTGTGCTGATGAAATGCATAACTTTCCTATAATAATATAATTACTCTATATGAGTATAATATATAACCGGACACGTGTCAAGGGGGGAAAATTGAAAAAAGCGAGTTTTGGAGCGAAAAAACTGCTTTTTTCAGTGAAATCCACCTTCGGTGGTGGAAAGCATAAAAAAAAGAGAGCCGAAGCTCTCTTTTTTATTTTTTTAGATTAGATTTAATCTTAGCCGTTGTTTTGTGTACGGTCAGGATGTTCTGCTTGGAATGTAACATAGATGTCTGATGCGACGTTAAGTGCTGCACTGAGTGCATCTTCGTCTGCGCCATCAATCCAAATGACAAGGTGGAGTTGATAGATGTCTGATCTGCTGATGCTTTCGCCAGATGCTGCTTGTGCAACTGTGATTGCGAGGTTTGCTGCGCCTGCATTGAGTTTGTCATCTTCTGAACCACCAAATGCGCTCATATCTGTTGCACCGTTTGCAAGGGTTGTGCCGAGTTCGCCAAGAAGTTTGCCATAGTGATTGTCACCATAGACATCTGTCTTGTTTGTGCCATCTGCCATACCATTGACTTTCCAGTCAACGAAGATTGCTGCATTGATACCAAGGTCTTGGCCAACTGTGGGGTTGATTGTGACGTTACAAATGATCTTTGTAAGGTCTGCTTGGTTTGCTTGGACACCGATGACAACGTCAACATAATGTTGTTGTGCGATTGCTCTTTCAACTGTTGTTGCTGCAACAACTTCTGCTTCGCCTGATGCTTGGACAGGACCTGCAACTGAATCGGTTGCAATTGTTCTCAATGTTGTAGTATCCAATGTGCCTGCTTCTTTTTCAACTTTACCTGTGCCAACTGCCTTCTTCATGTCATCCAATTCGAGTGACAATGCGATGGTGTTACCAAGGCCAGGAGTTCCTTCTGTCCAGTAGCTTGAACCAACTGTAGGAACTGAAGCTGCATCGCCTGTGAATCCGCTGCCAACAACAGTGTTTCCATACATGAAGCTTGTGGGTGTTACACTTGCTGCATATGTATTGTCTTGCTTGAGACCAATCAAAACATCAGCATCACTGGTGACTGCAAATCCGATAGGGTCGATAGTTGTTTCGTTTGCAACTGTGAACCATGCGTATGTTGCTGTTGTGAGTGAAACTGCAAGAACAAGCACCATAACGATTGTTGCAATGATCAATCCTTTCTTTTTCATAAAAATTCTCTCCTTATTTCGCATGTTTTCATGCTTTATTTTTTTGGTTTGAATCGTATTAAGGTTGCATATTGCCGTATATTTGGCAAGGAGATGAAAGTCAGTTGCTCCTATATGCAAATATATTGTATAAAACTTCGGTCAGTTTGTCAACACCAAAATTTTATTTTTTTACGTTTTTTTTTGTTTTTTGTATAGTTTTTATATTATATTATCCACAATTTTTGTGGGGTTTTTGTGGATTTTTGTGGTTTTAGAACGATTTTTGCACTTTGCATAATTGTATGTTTTTATGCAATTTTGTGCATATTTTTACATTTTTGCCACTTATATTCCACGATAAGTGTATTATCTTATACATTTTGCATACAGGCGAATGTGCCTGTGGGTGCACACATATGTATATGCTAGGCACATGACGAGTATGCATACACGTGTTGAAAAAATATTTTTATTTTCAAAAAAATCCACAATTTTTTTGAAAGGTATTTTGTATAGTTTTTCAACAAAAATAAATGTTTGTTGGATTGGCAATAATACGATTAGTTGGCTGTGAATTTGATTGAGAGGGTTACGTAGCCGTCGAGGGCACTGTCGGTGCAGTCCAAATCACTGCCTTCGATCCAGATGCAGACATAGAAACACACTGTTTCGGCTGTGTCGAGATAACTTTGGTCTTGGATCACATAGTCTTCGTTGGCGAAAGGCACTGTGTCAACATAGCCTGTTGTACGCAGATATTCGTCTATATCTTTGTAGATATAGTTGCCTTCTCCGTCACGGAGTTCTCTGTCCATTTCCACAAAGTTGCCCTCGGTGTTTTGGACTTTGCCTTTGGAATAGTACTCAAACTGCTCTGCTGTGAATCTTTCACTGCCTGCAGGATATGCAATCTTTTCCACTCCACCATTGTATGCCAATCTTTCATCGGTTGAAAGCGATGCATACACGTTGGTTTGGGTTTGGGGAAGTCGGATCGTAGCCATGTCGTTCTGTGA
>JAZRGC010000066.1:0-9537 GCA_045643985.1 Clostridia bacterium | reverse complement strand
GCTTACTATGACACGTGAGCCAAGTTTGAAACCGAGCGACTCGTCTGCTTCACTGACGTATGCAACACCACTATGACCAGGGACGATGTGCTCATCATCTGTCATAAAGTGCACTATGTCATTGGCAGACACTGCCACCTTGCTCATTTTCACTTTGACTTCATCTTCTCCACGAGTGACGATGTTTTCAATGAGTTTAATTTCTTTGTTGTTTTCTATACACCATTTTCTCATAACAATATTATTATACCACAAATCAATGTCTTTTGCAAGACTTTTGCCAACGGCAGGTCACAGTGCCACAACTCCACTTGGCAAACAGGCTTCGTCTGCAACTTTTTCCAAGATATGTTCATTTCTTTTCAGGGATTTGTCCCCAAGCATATATATCTTTCTGCCTTTCAGCGAATGTTCTTTGTCAACGGAAAACACGTCTGTTTCCTTGTTTTCGTCAATAAGTGCAGGATGCACTTTTGCAAGGATAATGCAATCCTTATTTTTCAATGCAAAATCTATGATGTCGCCACGCGCCATCAACAATGATTGCACTCCTGACACCACGTGCCCGTCCATACAATCATCACATTCATCAAGCATAAATTCGCCTATGGGCAATGATGTTTTCTTTCTTGTCAACTGCACGAGTCCAAGACCTGTCATCTCAACTGCAGAGGTGCGCTTGCTGTCCTTTTTCAAGCAAGATTTCAAGCGATTGACAACATCTTCCTTGTGGGCTTTTTCAGCCATGTCAATAAAGTCGATGACAACAATTCCACCTATGTTTCTAAGGCGCAATTGTCGTGCAATTTCTTCTGCACTTTCAAGATTGGTTTTGTAAACAGTATCTTCAAGATTTTGCCCACCAACAAACTTGCCTGTGTTGACGTCAATGACTGTCAATGCTTCTGTTTTGTCTATGATGAGATAGCCACCGTTTTTCAGGTTGACACGTCTTTCATACAGGCTGTTGATTTGTCCGTCAACACCATAAAATTTGAAGATGTTTCTCTCGCCATCGTAATATTCGACCGTTGCATTGCCCACTTTGTTTTCAAGAAGTTTTGCAACGTTTCTTTCATTGACAATGACCTTGTCGATGTCTTCTGCAAGAGTGTCACGGATTGCCCTTTCAAGGAGTTCTGCCTCCTGAAAAACAAGCCCAGTGGGTGGCGCAGATTGATAGTCGCAAAGCACCTTTTCCCACAGTGAAACAAGGCTGGCAATTTCCGCCTTAATTTCATCATCCGTGGCTTTATATGATGCAGAACGTATGATAAAACCCATATTTGGTGGACAAAGTGATTTTACAAGGTCTTCAAGATACTGCCTTCTTTCGAGGTTGTATATCTTCCTTGACACACCGATATAGTTGGATTGTGGTGTCAAGACAAGATAGTAACCTGCAAGGGTAATATCCGTTGTAAGTCGTGGGCCTTTTGTGCCAAAACTGTCCTTTTCGACTTGACACATAATCATATCTCCGGCACTGACATTAATGGGTTTTGCCACTCCACCACTGGTTATTGTGCCCGGATCGACAAGATTGTCGCCAACGTGCAAAAAGCCATTTTTGTCAAGTCCAATGTTGACAAAAACGGCCTTCATGCCAGACAGTACGTTTTCCACTTTTCCCTTGTAAATGTTGCCGACAATGCCAATATGAGAGGAGCGTTCAACTGAAAATTCCTCAAGGGTTTTGCCGTCAACAAGGGCAACACGCACTATCCCTTCTGTGTAGTCGATAAGGATGTTTTTCATGCTATTTTAGATATTCATCAACGTCGATTTCTTTGCCGTCAACGTCCACATATTGTGCAATCTTGGCTATGGTTGAAATCTTGATGTCCTTGCCATATTTTTCATTGAGTCCTGTGGCAAGTCTGTCCACTCTAAGATTGGTGTTGCCTGAGGCAAGTCGCACACCAAGACGACCGTCTGCATTGAAGAAACCAAAGATCTTCTTTGAGATTTCTTCCTGCACTATTTCGTCCTTTTTCTTGTAAGTTATGGTGAAACCATCTTTGTAGTCAAACTCAAAGTATGGCACGTCCAAAACATAGTCTGCTGACACACTTTTGCCTTGGATGTTAGGATTTTTTTCTGTCTTAAACCAAGCAATTGCTTTGAGTCCGTCAGGCACTGAATGATTGAATCTTTCAAAACATTCTTCCCCACTCATATCTGTGTCGATTGCCACATATTCTGCATATGAATTGACTCCAAGCACCATAGGTGGAGAGAAAAACAACAATGCATGGGGGTTGAAACCTTGTGAGTGCTTGACAGGGATGCCTGCCCTACGCAAAATTCTTCCAATATGTTTGAGAAGGTCGATATGTGAGATAAATCTTGCATCAAGGCTCTTTGTATATTTCAACACTATCATATTATCGTGCACCTTCCCAATTTATTTGCGCCACAACCATTGCAACCTTCTCTGCAATTCTTTGTTGTGATGCCTTGATATGCCAAGTGTTTTTGACCAAGCAAATATTTTTTGCTTACACCAATGTCAATAAAGTCCCAAGGAAGCACCTTATCTTCGGGGATTTCGCCAATATATTCCTGCATATCAACACCTGTGTCAGCAAATGCTTGTGTCCAAATATCCCAACTGAAATACTCACTCCAACTGTCAAATTTTGCACCGAGTTCATATGCACGTACGATGACGGGAGCAAGTTTCTTATCTCCTCTTGCAAGGACAACTTCAAGGACTGAAGTTTCTGCACCGTGCCAAGAGAATGACACACCTTTGATTTCACGGAGTGCATTTCGCAGAAGTTTTTGACGTCTAAGCATTTCATCAAGTGAAATTTGTGCTTCCCATTGGAAAGGAGTGCTGGGCTTGGGAATGAACACCGAGCAAGACACCGATATTGTCAAATTGCGCTTTTTGCGAATTTCGATATAGAGATTTCTCAATCGTTTGCAAATTTCTGCAATGCCAAGTATATCTTCATCGGTTTCGGTGGGCAAGCCGAGCATAAAGTAGAGTTTGACGTTGTCATATCCTGCTTCAAATGCTCTGCCAATATTGCCGATTTCTTCATCGGTCACGTTTTTGTTGATGACGTTTCTAAGACGTTGTGTGCCTGCTTCGGGAGCAAATGTCAATGAACTACGTCTTGAAGATTGTGCCATTTCCTTTGTGAAACTTGAAAGGCGCAAACTTGGCAATGCCAACGTGATTTTCTTTTCATCAATAAATGGACGCAACTCTTTTTCAAGGTCCATAAGACCTGTGTAGTCGCTTGTTGAAAGTGAGCAAAGTGAAATTTCGCCAAAGCCTGAATTGTTGATCATTTCCTTGCCGTATTCTGCGCACTTTTCGGCAGAACGCTCACGGATTGGACGATAGTAATAGCCTGCTTGGCAAAATCTGCAACCACTTGCGCAACCACGATAAAGTTCGAGTGTGGCTCTATCGTGGACGATTTCGATGTTTGGCACAAGGGGTTTTGTGGGATAGGGAGCATTTTCAAAGTCCTTGACCACTGCTTTGACAACCTTTTCGCCATCTTTCAACAGTTCGGGGACATATACGCCCTCAATCTTTTTCAGTTCTTCAAGGATTTCTCTCTTGCTGAGCCCCTTTTCCTTGCCTTCGGCAACCTTTTTCAAAAGTTCAAGGTCTGCTTCTTCCCCTTCGCCGATGACAATACAATCAAAGAACGGAGCAAAAGGCTCAGGATTGACTGCGCAAGGTCCACCTGCACAAAGAATGGGATATTCATCTCCTCTATCCTTTGCATAGAATGGAATGCCTGCAAGATCCAACATATAAAGCACGTTTGAGTACAACAACTCAAATTGCACTGAAAAACCTACCACGTCAAAATCTTTCAGTGGTGTGGCAGTTTCAAGGGACAACAAAGGTATGTTGTTTTCACGAAGTTTTGCCCCCATATCTTCCCAAGGAGCATAGCATCTTTCTGCAATAAAATCAGGGTGTCGGTTGATGATGTCATAAAGGATTTGCAACCCAAGATTGCTCATGCCAATCTCATAAATATCAGGGAAGCAAAAACAGAATTTTGCCTTTGCAGGTTTTGTCATATCAGGCACATTCCACTCGCCACCGACATACCTTGCAGGCTTCTCAACCGAAAGCAAAAGTTCGTCTATTTTCTTTTTGTATTCGTTCATATTAGTTCATTGCAAGACATGCTGCACCAATGATACCTGCATCGTTTCCAAGAGTTGCAGCAGCCACTTTAATCTTTGGATTGTACTTTGAGCCATACACATTTCTTGACACGTATCTTTGCAAAGGCTTGACCAAAACATCCCCTTGTCTTGACACACCACCACCAACGATGATGACCTCAGGATAAAAGAGATTTGCAAAGTTGACAAGACCTATGCCAACATACTTGATATATTTGTTGAGTGTCGCAATTGCCACTTTATCTCCTTGTTTTGCAGCACTAAACACTGTTTTTCCGTTAAGTCCATAAAATTTGGCAATTTCGTTGAGAAGGCTTTCGGGGTGCTTTTCCATGGCTTGTTTTGTTTGTTCAATAAGGGCAGTTGCTGATGCATATGCTTCGTAATGTCCCTTCTTGCCACAGCCACAAGTTGCGCCACCAAAGTTGATTTGCATATGTCCACCTTCTGCACCTGCACTGCGATTGCCTGTGAGAAGTTTGCCATCAACGATAATGCCTGTGCCAAGGCCTGTGCCGATGGTGATCATAACGCTATTCATTGCACCTTTGCCTGCGCCAAACTTTGTTTCTGCAAGTGCTGCACAGTTGGCATCATTGCTGATTTTGATATTTTTGACGCCAAGACGCGCTGTGAGCATTTTCACAACAGGCACTTTGACAAGGTTGATATTGCAACAATAGACTATCTCACCTTTTTGATCCCAAACTGAACCGGGGAAACCAAGTCCAATACCACTGAGATCTGCCAAAGTAAGTCCGTGTGCTTTTGCAACGTCTTCAATAAGAACAGCAATTTCTTCCACAATTGCATCTGATGCTTTGTTGGGGACGGTTACGATTGTTTTGTGTCTTAAAATGTTGCCGTTTTCATCCACGACGCCTGCTTTGATGCTCATTCCGCCTACGTCGATACCAATATAGTACATAAATCCTCCGTGCTTTGAAGCGATTGTATTTTTTTAGATTTTAGCACAATTAGACAAAAAAATCAATGTTTTGCTTATTATTTTATAAAGCGTTAGGCTTTATAAGCCCATACTTTTATTTGTTTTTGGTTTTCTGCTGTTTTTGAGTCTGTTTTTTGAAGTAGCATTGCAACTTTTTGCCCATTCATTTGTGTGGTTTACATCGTTTTTAGAGCCTAAAATCTTGCCTATTGGCGTGGACATTTTATACACAAGACAAAGGTCTTTCAACTTGCTTTCATCAATTGTGAGCCCACCCATATCAACCACCTCAAAAGTGACCATTGAGTTTTGACCTGAAAAGCGCAACAAACGTTGCAATGGCACGTCTTTGGATATGAGGATTTTCTTCTTTTCTACACCTATGGTGTAGTCCTTTGAAATTGAGGAAAATATGCTCACATAGTTTTCTTCTGCCCTATCTGTGATTGCACCATAAAAAATGAATATTGCAACAACTGCAAAAGTGAAATTTGGCGTGAAGAAACAGGACACAACAAACAATGCAAGGGCGCACACACTGACCACAATCCCAAATATTTTCAACCATTTCAGTGCTTTCAGTTTGTTTTTTGACAGCCCCACCAAAACTCTTGCGCCATCTAGGGGATAAACGGGCAACAAATTAAAAAATGCCATTGAAATATTGGCATTGAGAAAAGGCTTTGTCACGGTATAAGCAGACGGAAAAGCCCACCATATTCCTACGGTGACAAGGGCAAGAATTATATTTGTCAAAGGGCCAGCAAGCCCAATAAGTACACTTGACTTGCTATCAAAGTTTTCTTTTGTGGACATTTCTGCGCCAAAAGGCATCAGGACAACACTGCCCATAACATATCCCCTTGTCCTTGCCATCAAATAGTGCCCAGTTTCGTGAAGCAAAACTGCAAGAAAAGTCCAAAGCATGCTTGATGCGCCACCAAAAATTATGGTGACAACAACAAGCACCCCAAAAAGTGGATGTATTTTGATTTTCATAGGGCGTGCCTATGTTATATCAAACTTTCAAATATAGATGTTATATTTTCTGCCCCAGCATTGCCAAACAATCCCCCAAACAAAAAGCCAAGGGATATAAATACACCAAGGGTGACAGGCACAATTGCTATGTCAAGCAAATCGATGCCACGATCTTTGAGTCCTTTCAAGGAAAACCTCTTTTTTTCTTGCACTCTGTTTTCTACAAATTGATTTTCAGTGACTATTGCTTCAAGTTTTTCAGTTTGTTCCATTTTTCACCTCACAAAACTCTATGCAGATGAAAATCAATATATACCACTTTCCTTGTCTATTGCCATTGAAAATCTTTTGGCTTCTTCTGCTTCAAAAGTTGCGCTCACTTTGTAAAATCCAAAATCATCAATCTCAACCGACACATCAATTTCTCCGTCAAGGACAAAATAGTCCTTTGCAAGACGTGTCAACTCGGTTTTGAACATATTCAAAAATCCGTCATTTGCCCCCATTTTGTCATAGACCAACATTTTTTTGAGCCTATCAAATGATTGTCTTGAAGGTTTCATCGCCATTTCCATCTCCTTTTCATATAGGTGTCAACGCTATTTTTGGTTGAGTTCAAAACATTTTCTGCAAGAATATCCCCACTTTTTTCACTCAATGCAAAAGACGGCATTTTGCCAAGTTGCTGATAAATTGTCACGTGGTCGTCTTCTGGCACAACCCCCACAACTCCAAGATGCAAAAGGTTGCCAATTTCAGTCGGTGTCAACATCTCGCCACGTCTTATCATATCATAGCGCACACGATTGACCACAAGCCCAACGTCTGCAAGCCTATATGACGAAAGCAAACTGCGCACTTTGTCTGCATCTCTAATTGCCGATGCTGACGGAGTTGTGACAACAATGGCTTCGTTTGCCGATGACACTGCTCTATGAAAACCTTCATCTATGCCAGCAGGGCAATCAATGAGCACAAAATCTGCGTTCATATTGTCAACAATCCCACGAAATGCCTGTGGAGTCAATTGGAGTTTTCTTGATGACGATGGCAACACTTTGACACCACTATCACTGCATTCAATCAATGCCTGACTAAGCCTACACCTGCCGTCAATGACGTCACTGATGTCATAGACAACCTTATGTTCAATGCCCATGACAACATCAAGATTGTTGAGCCCAACATCTCCATCAACCATGATGACACCATATCCCAAAAGAGATAGTTTTCTTCCTAGCAATGCAGTGACAGTTGTTTTGCCTGCACCACCTTTTCCCGACGTGATTACAATCTTTCTCATGGCAAAAACATAACAAAAAAGACACCGAAATTGGTGTCCTGTTTTGTCGTTTTATTTGCTCTTTTGTCTATTTTATCATATCATTTTGGCTTGATAAACTATTTGTTGTGTCAAAACTGCTTTTTTACTAGTCAAGTTTGATGCCAAGAAGATTGCCAAGATAATGCATGTCTTCAAAGAACTTGACACCACCAAGTGCAACTGCATTTTCCACATCGCCGACAACGGTGATGGGCAGTTCAAGAGCCTGTTCCATATAGTCCACAATGCCGGGGATAAAGGTCGAGCCACCAGACATAAATATGCCCTTTCTCAAAATTTCTGCACTGAGTTCAGGGGGTGTTTCTTGAAGGACAGACATTACAACTTCGATGATGTCATCAACAAGAGGCAACACTGCATCACGCATATCTTCTGCTGACACACTAAGATTTGCAGGCACACCATCACTGCCTGTGCCTGTGACTATGTATCTGCCCTCATCATTAAGATAGAATGAAAGTGCATTCTTCTTCATTTTCTCAACAGTGTAATCGCCAATTTTTACACCATAATGCTTTTGAAGGCTATCTACTATTGCATTGTTGAAAGCATCGCCTGCAATGTTGACTGCAACTGCTGATGCAATTCCTCTGTTTGTGACCGAAGCAATTTCTGTTTTGCCTGCGCCAATGTCAACAAACATACCACCAATACTGCCTGTGTATGCAAGCATTGAAAGGGGTGATTCAACAAGGATAACTTCCTTGACGCCTGCGCTTACAAAGCACTTTTCAACCACACGTCTATCGCTGTTGGTCATTGCGCAAGTGATGTTGACGATTGCCTTCACACGAGGTTTGATGAATGAAGATGGCAAAATCTTCTTCAAAAATTCTTTGAGAAGAAGTGTAAACATTTCCTCATCAACAATAAATCCTTCTTGCACAGGGCAAACAACCTTTGCCCCACCAAGTGACGTTGAGATTATGCTTTCAGCCCTAAACCCCACTTCACGAAGTTCATAGTGGTCCTTTGTTTTTTGTGCAATAGCAACACAGGGCTCTCTCAAAACAAGCCCTACGTCCTTTTGGCAGATTGTGATAAACTTACTGCCAAGATCAACAGAAAGTTGAATGTTAGCCATTGTGTACTCCTAGTTTTTTCAATACTTTCTCAAGTTTTTCTGTGGGCAATCCTACAATGTTTGTATAACTGCCAATCCACCTGTCAACAACGGTGTTTTCCTGTATTGCATAAGCCCCTGCTTTGTCAAGGGGTTTGAAGGTGTTGACATAGTGCTCAATCTCATCTTTTGTGAGATTTTTGAGGCGCACCAAAGACCTTACTGCAAAGGAAATTTCCTTGCCGTCTTTATGGACAACAACACCAGTATATACACTGTGCCACTTGCCACAAAGTTCGGTCAAGATTTCAACGGCATTTGCAAGATCACGAGGTTTTGTGTACTCTTTTCGGCGATAAACTATGGTATCTGCAGAAATAACCACTTTTCCTTCACAATCAAATTGACTGCGAGCACCACGATTTTTCAGCAATGCTTCCTTTATAACAAGACGTTTTGGATTGTTGTCCAAAACGCTTTTTTCGTCCACATCAGGGACAAGTATTTCTGTGTCTATGTTCATCTCTGCCAACAGGTCCTTTCTACGTGGAGAACCTGAGGCGAGAACAACCTTACAGGATTTCAAGATTCTTGCCATATGCTGCCTTAAATTCGGGTGCAGCATGGAGTGCATCTTTCACTTCAAGTGAGCAATCGCCTTCTGCTTGTGTCTTGACGATGACACTGTCACCAAGGACATCACAATCAATGCCCGTGACAACACTTGATTGGCTTCTGTCAAAACTTTCTGCAATTTGAAGGATGACACTGAGTTTGCGCACTGCATCCACGTCTTCTTGTGAAAGCATAGGAAGATATTTTTGGATTTCTTCTCTTGGAATTTCGCTTGTCTTGCGATGTCCACTTGCAACAAGTGCTGCAAGAACAAGTTCCTTGTGGGGCACACCGTAAAGGTTGCTGTTGAGGATGATATAACTTGAATGCAAATGATGATTGTAATATTTGATGCGCATACCACTGTCGTGAAGGAGAGATGCAATCTTCAAAACTCTCACGAACATTCTTGCC
>JAZRGC010000065.1:0-2601 GCA_045643985.1 Clostridia bacterium | reverse complement strand
CATAAAGCCGGGTTGGATGATTGTGTCAAGTGCACTGTAGTCGCCAGTATTTGAAATTGTGCCACCGATGATACCACCAACATAGTTGCCATTGTCGGCAGTGTTTTCAAGTGCCATAACCTTGCCGGTGTTGACAAATGTGAGTCGTGCATCGCCAAAGTTGTAGGTTGTGTCACTGTTTGTTGACTTTCTGCCTGCGGCTGCAACCAATTGACCGATGAATACACCGATATAGTTGCCTGTTGCACTGACTGTTGCTTCGTTGATGAATCTGCCATATATTTGTGTGCCAAATCCAACATAACCGATAAGACCACCAACAAAGTTTGCGCCTGTGACGTTGATTGTGTTGGTGTGTTGTGCAGAGTAATCAATATAAACAAGTTCATCTGCTCTGCCGATGAGTGAGCCAACATAGTTGCCACCTGAAATTGTGGTTGCTTTGAGGTTGACGTTTCTTATTGTTGCATGGATGGTTGCGCCTGCAACGTTCTTGCCTTTGACCATGCCGAAAAGACCTGAGTAGTCGCCCTTGAATTCTGCAAGAGCATCACCCAAGTCGATGACAGGTGAGTTGGAGGCAGGCATACCGTTTTCTGTGATGGCTTTGCCATCAAAGTTGCCACCAAAGTATGATCTTGTGACAGGTGCTCCGTCAATGAGCACGCCTTTGCCTGAAAGGTCTTGTCCACCAATTGGCACAAACTTGATGCCAGCAGGCAATGTTACGTTGCCTTGGACAACAAAGTAGCAATGAAGTGTGAAAACATCATGGTATGATGTGAAGAAAATGTCGTTTGCCACCACATCAACTGCATATGGTGCACCAAAGACACTGTCGATTGGATCGCTGATTTTGTTGACGATTTCGCTGAGTCTTACAAGATGTGTCCAGTGGCTGATGACGTAGGGATTGCCTGCACTGCCCCAAAGGTCGTTTGTTGCATTTTCAAGACGGCCGAAGTCACTGCCGATGAGTGTGTAGTTGGCTGTACGATTGCCCGTGTAGTTGCCTGTGCCGACAAATGTTGTTCTGTTTTGCTCGCCAATCTTTGTTGCTTGATTGTAGTCAACAACGTGGCTTGCTGACACTGCGCCCTTATCCACTGCCAAGAGTGATTCTGTTGTGATTGATGTGGGTGCAGATGCATTGTATGTGAACGAATAAAGAACATTGTATTCTTCGCCGATTTTGACTGCGATATAGAATGTGCCACCAGTTGTGCTTGCATGATTGTAATCAATGATACCAGCACTTGTGATGTCATAAACGCCTGTTGAAGTGCCGTTTATGTTGACTGACACCTTTTCTGCACCGTATGCAACACCCTTGTAAAGTACTCTTGCGTTGCTGAGGTTGAGAGGTGCTATGCGAATGGTGTAAGTCTTCAGGCCAAGTGTGACATCGCCCATCTTGATTTCAACAAGGATTTTCACTCCTTCTGCTGACACGTTGATGGTGTCTGTGCCACCTGCGACTATGCTCTTGAGATATGTATAGTTGGCAGGAAGACCGACAATTTCAAAGATTGCCTTGTCTGTGCCATCAAATGTGAATGTTTGTGAAAAGTCGATCTCGACATTCTCTTTGATTTGGGCTGTTTCTGCAATGATGTTGGCTTTGATTCCGTCAACAGAATTGACCTTGACTGCATTGACATTGAGTGTGCCGTCTGTTGTTGCCTTGTCATAGTCTGCAACGTCAATTGTTGCAGAAGGTATCATTGCGCCACCAGCTGTCAATGAGAAGTAATTTCCATTGTTGATTGTCACATTGCCTGCAATTGCAAAGCCTTCCACTGCTGATGTGAGGATTGCTGTCCAATCCTCTGCAACTTCGCCATCGACCACAGGTTTGACATTTGCCAATGCTGTGCCAAAAATACCTGCTTTGTCTATGACATAGTAGCCAACTCTATCACTGCCAACTTTTGCAGTGTTGGTTGTAAATGTCCAGCCAATGACTACGTCATTGGTTTGGTTGCCACCAACGATTTCATAGTTGTCGGTCAAACTGAAAATGTACTTTTCTGCACCACCATAGTGATTGCCAACAACTGTGCCCATATTGGAGTTGCCTTTGATTGTGCCTTTGTTGACACAATATTCAACCAAGCCACAGAAAACATTGCCTTCGCTGTCGGTCTTTGCATGGACGTTTTCGCCTGCAATACCTGCAACTGAGCCTTGACCAGTGACTGAGCCATCATTGATACAATTGGTGACGATGGCAACTTTTGACTCGGCTTTGTTGTAGTTTTCAAGGTCGTTGTTTTTGCCTGTGATGCCACCAACAAAATCAACACCTGAGATTGTACCCTTGTTCCAGCAACCTGAAATCATGCCTACGTTGTAACCTACAATACCACCCAAGTAGTCGCTTGCAGATTTGATTGTGCCTGTGTTTGTGCATGAAAGGACTTCACTTTCATTTTTACCAACAATACCACCAATATTTGTTGCACCACTGACTGCGCTTTCATTGACTGCGCCTTCATTGGTACAATTTGAGACTTTGCCTGCTGTATTGATGCCAGCAATGCCACCAATATTGAATTTGTATGCGCCTGAAACACTAATTTTGCCTTGGTTTACACAATT
>JAZRGC010000064.1:0-2086 GCA_045643985.1 Clostridia bacterium | reverse complement strand
CAATTCATGATGCTATGCATCAATTCATCAAAAAAGGCACTCGCTTGAGTGCCTTAATTTATGTGTTTGTTATTTTCTTGAGATTGCTCGTTTGGTTGATTCCACTATGTCTTTGGCTGTGAGTCCAAATCTTTCGCATAGGTATGGCAGTTTGCCAACTTCGCCAAAGGAGTTGCGCACACCAACCATTTCCATAGGTGCAGGGCACTTTTCAACAACCACTTCTGCCACGGCTGAGCCAAGTCCACCATTGGTTGAATGGTTTTCACAAGTGACAATTGCCCCTGTTTCCTTGACTGCTTTCACAATGGTTTCTTCATCGATAGGCTTCCAAGTGTGCATATTGACAACTCTGGCACTGACACCTTCTTCTTTCAAGATGTCTGCTGATTCAAGAGCCTTTGCCACCATAATGCCACTGGCGATGATTGTCACGTCCTTGCCGTCACGGAGTTCGATTGCTTTGCCAAGGGTGAAATCTTTGATTTCATCATAGACTTTTTCCTGTTTCTTTCTGGGCATACGGATATACACAGGTCCGTTGTGATTTATGATTGCAGGAAGTGCAGTTTCAATCATTGTTGCATCGGTTGGCTCAAAGCATACCATATGAGGAATTGCACGCATAAGTGACATATCTTCAAAGGGCATGTGTGTACCGCCATTTGCCTCTGCCGTTACACCGGGATCTGTGCCTACGATTTTGACAGGTTGCTTGGCATATGCAACGGAGATGAAAATCTGGTCATAGCAACGTCTTGTTGCAAAAGGTCCAAATGAGTATGCAAAGGGGATTTTGCCCATGGTTGCAAGACCTGCACTGACACCAATGAGATTTTGCTCTGCAATGCCTATGTTGATAAATCTATCAGGATATGCTGTCTTGAATGCCTTTGTTGCATGGCAACTCATAAGGTCTGCTTCAAGGACGACTATTCTATTGTCTGTTTCTGCCACTTTTACAAGTGCATCGGCAAGCGCTTGGCGCATTTCTTTCAAATCAGCCATCATTCATACCTCCCTGTTTCCTTTCTCCAAAGTTCTTCTGGGATTGCCATACTGTGACAATTTGCAAGGCCTTCTGTGAAACTTGCACCATATCCCTTGACTGTGTCAAGGACAATCATATTTGCCTTGCCCTTTTGCGCTTTTGCATTGTCAATTGCATTGGATATTGCTTCGATGTCGTGTCCGTTGACTTCCTGAGTGTAGAATCCAAAAGCATTCCACTTGTCAACTGCAGGAGTGATTCCATTGATGTCATCGGTGCGACCATCAAGTTGCAGTTTGTTGTTGTCAAGGAAAAGGATGAGATTGTCAAGCCCACGGTTGCCTGCCAGCATAGTTGCTTCCCACACTTGACCTTCCTGTGCTTCGCCATCGCCAATAAAACAATAGATTGTTGCAGGATTGTTGTCCATTTTTGCGCCAATAGCCATGCCCACTGCACAGGATATACCTTGACCAAGTGAGCCTGCCGTCATATCAATGCCGGGAGTCTTGTTCATATCGCAGTGAGAAGGCAAATTTGTGCCATTTTGGTTGAGTGTCTTTGTCCATTCCTTAGGATAATATCCTAAGTCTGCAAGGACTGCATACATTGCAGGACCTGCATGTCCTTTGGACATGATGATGCGATCACGGTCAACTTTTTTGGGGTTGGTTGGATCAATGTTGGCTTTGTCATAATAAATGACTGTCAGTGCATCGATGACCGACATTGCGCCACCAATATGACCACTGCCAAAACGTCCAATGATTTCGATTGCATCATCACGAATTTTGCGTGCTTTTTGAGTCAAAAAATCAAGTTTTGCTTTGTCCATAAATTTCTCCTATGTGATATAGTATATCACTTTCCACTTTCTAATTCAAGAGTCAATTGCATAAAAATTTCAAGAGAATCCAAACTAACACTATATGAAAAATTTCGGCATACACTCGTGGCAAATATGCGCCACCAAATCCAACTTGAAATCATCGGCAGTCGTGGCGCTTTTCATTGCGCTTTTTGTCTATCTTTTAATGTTGCCAACAGCACACATTTCCACTGAAAATATAGTGGCAAAAGCCTCAGGGCTTGAAG
>JAZRGC010000063.1:0-8609 GCA_045643985.1 Clostridia bacterium | reverse complement strand
ATCAATTGCCTTCATAGGATTGACAGGCAATTCGATTTCTGGAGTTGTGGGATCGTCAAAGAGTTTGTCGATTTCGTCCTCGAAGATTGTTTCCTTCTCATAGAGGAGTTTGACCATATCGTCCATAACTCTGCGATTGTCTTTCAGCATTTGCAGTGCTTTTTGATATTGTTCATCAAGGATGCGCTTGACTTCTTCATCAATCTTTGCAGCAACTTCGTCACTGTAATTGAGTTGAGTTTGATAATCTCTGCCAAGGAACACTTCTTCGCTTGCGCCAAGATACATTGTGCCAATATCTTCACTCATACCCCATTCGGTGACCATCTTTCTTGCAATCTTGCTTGCA
Source organism: Clostridia bacterium (assembly GCA_045643985.1). GTDB lineage: Bacteria > Bacillota > Clostridia > Christensenellales > CAG-917 > RGIG4097. The sequence continues at coordinate 8,260 of JAZRGC010000063.1, read as the reverse complement.
CGTTGAATGTCGTTGCTTGCGCCTGTTGAAATGTCTTTGATGACGATTTCTTCTGCTGCACGGCCTGCAAGGAGCATTGTGATGTTGTCAAGGAGTTTTTGCTTGGTCATATGATTGTCATCATTGACGGGCAATGTGATTGTATAGCCTGCTGCTTGACCACGAGGGATAATGCTCACTTCGTGGACGTTGTCGCAATTTTTGACCATCTTTGCAACGATTGCATGGCCACTTTCATGGTATGCAGTGATGCGCTTGTCTGTTTCAGTGATGACACGGCTCTTTTTGGCTGGGCCTGCAATGACTTTGTTGATTGCTTCACTGATGTCGTGCATTGTGATGATTTTTCTGTTGTCTCTTGCAGCAAGGATTGCTGCTTCGTTGAGCATATTTTCAATGTCTGCCCCAGTGAAACCAACTGTAAGACGTGCAACACTCTTGAAATTGATGTCGCCACCAATGGGTTTGTTTCTTGCATGGACCTTCATGATTTCTTCTCTGCCCTTGACATCAGGTGTATTGACGTAAATTTGTCTGTCAAATCTGCCCGGGCGCATAAGTGCAGGGTCGAGAATGTCTGCACGGTTGGTTGCTGCCATAATGATGATGCTATCATTTGACTCAAAGCCGTCCATTTGCACAAGGAGTTGGTTGAGTGTTTGTTCTCTTTCGTCATTGCCACCACCAAGGCCTGCGCCACGTTGTCTGCCCACTGCATCGAGTTCATCGATGAATACGATACATGGCATGCTCTTTTTGGCTTGGTCAAACAAATCACGGACACGTGATGCACCAACACCAACAAACATTTCAACAAAGTCTGAGCCTGAAATTGAGAAGAAAGGCACATTTGCTTCCCCTGCAACTGCTTTTGCAAAGAGAGTTTTGCCTGTTCCGGGAGGGCCTACGAGAAGAACACCCTTTGGCACTCTTGCACCAATGTCAGTAAACTTTTTGGGATCTTTCAGGAATTCCACAATTTCTTGAAGTTCCTGTTTTTCTTCTTCTGCGCCTGCAACGTCGACAAAACGAACCTTGCTTTCCTTCACTTGATGTGCTTTTGACTTGTTGAAATCAAGGTTTTTACTTTGCATTGCAGAACTGCGCTTGATGATGTAAATTGCAACACCAATTGAAGTCAATGCCAAAATAATGGGCGAAATGATTGAGATTGCATTGCCCAAAACCGTGGGATCGTCATATTTTACTTGCAATGTTTTGCCACTTTCTTCTTGCCATTTTGCCACGTCATCTGCAACTTCAACACGTGAAGGAATGTATGCAATATAGTTGTAGTCTTTTGCGCCTTCAAGTTGAATTTGCACTGTATAGTTGCCTGAAATAAGAATTGATTCAACTTTGCCTTGTTTGACAAAGGATTCAAAGGTGGGACTGCCGGTGTATCCTTCACCGCCATAAACGATTTGTCTGGGGCTGGTCAATGAAAAGGAAAGAATCACTGCCAAAACTGCCAGCAAAATCATTGCTCCCCAAATCATCATTCTCTTAGTAGATGTTTTCATTATTCCTCCAAGGGATAATCCCCTATATTTCAATATTTTGTGCACATGCGCCCATAGGTATGCCTGCGCATTATATACACATTTCAGTATATTATAATACAACGTGCACGATATGTCAATGCCGAATTCTATTTTCTTTTTTCGACAAAAAATGCGATTTTTCGGTTAAAATCGCACCTGCAAATTTTTCAAAACATATGTCTTTTTCAACACAAATCAAATACACTGCAAATTGCTTGTTTTATCACAACAGCAACTTTATGCGCCATTTTTGTTATATAATCTTCTTGTATTGTCAACAACTCTTTCATGGGCTCGGCATTGTTTTCACCGACAACTGCCAGCAATCCCACATCACCAAAACGTCTTTTTGCCCCCTTGACACCAGCAGGACAAACACCGTCTTTTCGTATGGATATTTGACCAATTTTCTCCCTTCTGCCAAGTGAAGCATCAACTGCAAGGACAACTGCTTGATGATGCACTGCTTTGATGTGAGCCATATATTCTGCCATATTGATTGCCGTCACAGGACGTGCTTCTGTGCCATAAACAAAGCAAGGTGCGCCCCATCTTTGAAGGAGTGTGCCAACCTTTGGTCCAAGGGCATCTCCTGACACAAGTGGAGTGCCAAAACATATCACCACAACCTGATTTTTGTCATAGTCCAAAAATTTTTTCATAAAAAAATTATTGCCCAATTTTTTGTTGCTAACCTGAAATTCCATTGATTTTTCATTGGTTTTGATGTTTTTTTGGGCTTTTTTGATGATTTTTGGACTTATTCAAGGCAATTTTGACATCTTTGCGCATACGTATGCACATCGTGCGTTGATTACAATTTTCAATTTTTTTCTTGCAATAACTCGCGCATACGTATATAATATAATTCAACAAAACAAAAAAGCGAGCGATAGATTATGTTTTCAACTACACTTGCTGCAACCACTTGGTATGCAGACTTAGCACTGGTAATCTTGATTGTTGGATTTGCTGCAGTTGGTGCTGTCAGAGGTTTTGGCAGATCAATGAAAGGTTTCTTTATGACCATAACTGTGGTGCTTCTTTCACTTTTGCTCATGGGCGTCCTGCACGATCCAATTATGAATTCATCTCTCGGCACTTCACTTTCAAGCGCACTTGCAGAAAAGTCTGCTGGCTGGGGACCTGAATTCAATGAAGTCATCCACTTTGAAGGCGACGTGAAATTTATCATCCTTGACGGTGCAAGACAAAATCTTGTGGAAATGGGTCTTAAAGGTATGGTTGCCAACACCCTTGCAGATTTGCTCATCACAGAATATGGTGTGCAATCTCTTGCAGGACTTTGCATCCACAATCTTTCAAGCCTCATCATTTCAGTGTGCACATTTGTTGCATCTTGCCTTGTGCTCTCACTGCTCTGCTCAATCCTCAAAGGAATCACACAAAATATGGAAGACAGCAAGCACAAGGGTGTCCGTGTCACCAACCGTGTTTTGGGTGGTGTAGTAGGTCTTGTCCTTGGCGCAGTGGCAATCATGACAGTCTTTGCCGTGTTCCGTGCAACAGCAGACAAAATCCCACAAGTCATCCAATATATCAACGACTCAGTCATCTGCAAGTTCTTCTATGATTTGAACCCCATAGGGCAAGCACTTGCAAGCATTTTTGCAAAACAATAATGGCTATTGACCCTTATTTTTTAAGGGTCTTTTTATATTTTAGGAGTAGATTATGAAAAAATCATCAACCAAAAGACGTGGCGGAAAAGGCATTCTTTCATTCTTCCTTGGCTTAATTATGGGCGTAGTTATCTTTGTCGGTGCAATTGCCGGCACAATTTACGCCGTTGTTTCAGTATTCAGCGTTGGTCAAGTGATAGAAGCCGGCGGCAAAGACCCCGACTCAATTTTTGACGAAGATAGCGACATCACAAACATTACATTGCTGGAACTTGCCAAGATGCTCTATGGAGATGTGCCCAACATCGGCAATATGTCCTTGAATGAACTCAGCCAAAAGTACGGAGTCAGCAACAAACTCCAAGACATTGACATTGCTGGCATAGATTTTTCAAGCATTTATGATTTGCCCATCAATGAAATCTCCGATGGCATTTATGATGTTCTCATGAACATCACATTCAACAACGTTGGACATATTGCAGGCATTGATTTTGAGGAATATGACATTCCAATCATCATGGACAACCTCAACATCCCCATGAGAGATGCACTCAAAATCATCCTTGAAACTCTCAGTGATGATCTCACTCTCCGTCAAATTGAAGACAACTTTGGCATCACTTTTGGCGATGGTGAAGTTTTTGACAACATAAAAGACACTCCTCTTTCACAATTGTCAAACGTCATTGACGGACTTCCTATCAGCAGTGTTGTTGACGTTGACACCGACAACTTTGTTGCTCTCGGTCAAAATCAAGCATACGTAAAAACAGGCAGATATGAAGTTGTTGCCCCTGAGGAATATGATCTCATCAACAAAGATGCCCTTCTCTATGTTTGCAGTGGCGAAGATGGTTCACTCCTTGAAAGGGAACTCCGTTTTGTCCAAAAAACAATTGTTGGCGAAGACGGAAACAAGCAAGTTGTCACAGACGAACTTGGCAACCCTGTTTACATCGTAGATAACTCCTGCTACGATACTCCCGACAAGGACAAAGTATATTATAGATACTTTGAATATGAACCTTACACCACATCAATGGGTGTTGTTGATGATCTTTATATCAAAACATACGGCAACCACTTTGAAATCAATGACTACAACTATACCCCTGCTGAAAACGGCTTTGTTGCAATCAAGGATCTCTACGTTGATGAAACAGGCACAACATTGGCACTTGACGGCACAATGGTTGACGTCATCTATGATTTGTACATAAAGGAAAACGACACAATCGTTTTGGCACAACACTATGGTGTTGATCCTTATATCCACACAACAGACGACACAACCCTTCTCAATGAAGATTTTGACGGCTATGCACTTGTCCACAAAGGAACAAGCGACAAGACAATCCAACTTATCTCATACCTTTCAATTGGCGACCTTTCAACAGCAAAAGAAACCATGCAAGGCTTGACACTTGGTGACCTTATTGAAGTCAACGAAGACAGCGCACAAATCGTCAAGATTATGGAACACAGACGTCTTGATGAACTTTCAGGCGCAATTGAAGATCTTCTCCTTTGCGAACTTGTTGAAATCACTCCTTCTCTCTACACCGAAGACCCCAACGGCAAATTTGTGTTTGTCACTTTGCCCACAGACAGATATGTGGAATATGACGAAACCATCCATGCAGGCAAGGATAGATATGTGGAATATTATGAAGCAAGTGAAGACGGAAGATATGTCTTCTTTGAAGGAGAATATTACTACTACAATGAAAAGAATGAGCAACTCCAAGGTCTTGAAAAACTTGCTCGCCTTTATAAGCCTGCAACAGGCACAGAGCCTGCTGACACCAAATTCTTTGCTCACGACAAAGGTGGCTACTACACACTCTATCATCCCAGTTACGGCAACGTGACAAGATACACAAGACAAACTGCAGAAGGATTCAATGATAGATTTGACGATTTCCTTCCTGCAACCGACCTTGAAATCAGTATGGATGCAATCCAAAAATACTACTGGGATGGCACACAAATGGTTGAAGGTGTTGTTGCCGACAAGACTTTGTATGTTGTTGGCACTGCATCAAGCAGAGCACTCCAACGTCTTGCATCATCAAGAGTTGCTGACCTTGACAAGGACTTTGACAGACTTATCCTTGCAGACGTCATGAACATTGACCCCGATCTCTATGAGATCGCAGATGACACAACCGATACAAGCAGAAAGTATTATTACGAAAAGAACAACATCTTCTTTGAAGCATCACAAGACTACATCGCCAACCACAGCGATGAAACCTTCTATATCGTTTCTCAAACAGGCACAAGCCATGCAGTGATGAAGATGTTGGCATACACACCTATTCTCAAAATTGGCGAACGTATGGAAGACGTCATTGGCGAACTTTACATTGAAGATCTCATTGACATCTTTGAACACAACATCATTGAATCTGCTTCAAACAACACTGGCGCAGGCACATATTTCACTCCTTACGATAAGGACTACACCGAATATGTTGACGGCAAGGAATACAACTATGCATTCATCCCCAATGCAGACGGCAAATACTATCTCCGCGACTATGACTTTGTCAAACTCACAGACAAGCAAGCCGAATTGTTTACCATCGATGATCAAGGACTTACTTTTGTCAAATATGGTTATTATGCAAGTGCCACACCTACAACCATTGCAAATGCCACAACAACATTGCAAAAGATTTTGACAACTGGCAATGGTTTCTTCAAGGATGAACAAGGCAAATATCATCACAACCCTGCACTTTGTGCATACATCTTGACAAGATACATCGAAACTGTTTCAAATGGTGGCAGTGAAACTCCTGCAGGACTTGAATCAATTTATACTGTAGAAACCACCAATGCTAGCGCTACACCACAACTTGATTTGATAAATTACAACAGTTACAAGTACAACGGAGCACCTATGCTCTATGTCAATATCCTTGGTCAATATATCCCCTATGATGAGTCAGTGGGCTTCCACTCACTCCTTGACAAGTATCTCCTTGTCACAGACGGATATATGCTTGCAGATGAAAACGCTCCTGCCGATAGACAACTTTACTACTACGACAGAACAACAAGTACATTTACAACTGATAGCACCAACTCAATTGGACTCACTTTTGTAAAGAATTCTGCAAAAGCAAACGATGGCACAAAGGATTTGTACTACTATGTTGCTCTCGACAGCAAGTTTAATGAAGATGTTGCAAATGGCATTGCTCACACAACATATTCAAAGCACCTTGCAGAAACAACTTATGTGAAAACAACTGAACAAAATGCAACTCATATGCTCATAGACGGCAAAGTCCAAGACATCAACACCTTGACTGGCAACGGAGCAAATGGCATCTTCTTGAAAGAAGAAATCGGTTGTGTCTTTACAATTGAAGATTCAAGCGCAGTGGACAGCATCCTTGCAGTTTTGGATCCTGCAACAATCAAAATCAACTACATCCAACAACAATCTGTTGCAGCATTGAGAGCCTTTGCAAAACACGATGTCAAGGTTGGTGGACTCAACAATGCAGTGGACAACTTCACTGTCAGCGATATGATCAACATCGCTCCTGACACAATGTTTGATGACCCCGAACTCCGTGGCGCAAAGATCACAGAATTGAGCACCATCTTCCAAGGCAGAATCAAAAATATGACAATCAAAAACATCCTTGATTGGGGCAACATCACAACCCTTGATGACGATGTCTTCTCAATCATTGGCGATGCAACTCTTGAAGATTTCTTTGCTTCACTCTCATACGACAATGGCGACATCCACGTTGATATAGTCATCCTTTACATCAACATCTATGCTCGTCAAAACAGATTAAACTGACACTTGCACATCGCAAAAACAATACAAAAAAAGCCACCAGACAAACTGGTGGTTTTTTTATTGCTCTTTTCACATCAATATGTTTATATTTTCACTTTTTACACTTTAAACTGCGCTTTTGTCAATAACATTCTTTTTTGATTATTGTTTTATGCGCATTAAAGGAGTTTTCCATACACTCTGCCCTTGCTTTTGTAATCTTTCAACAAAGTGTATCCGTTGGCTTCGTAAAAGGCGTGTGCGCCCGTGTTGGAGCCACCAACACCCAATCGCACTCCCCTTGAGCCGACTGCTCGCAAATGGTCTTCAAGAGCCTTGATGAGTTGTGTGCCGTATCCTTGTCGTTGACCTTCCGGAAGAATGTCTATATGCAGGTGTGACGGATATTTTTTGGCAAGACCTTTCTCTGCAAAGTTTGCAACCATGTGTCCAAACCATTGTCCAAATGACAACTTGCACACCTTTTTAAGATAGGGCTTCATTCCCTTGTCAAAAGCCCACTGATCTACCCCACAAAGAATATAGCCTATGGTGTTGTCATCTTCGTCTGCAAGGACAAAACAGTTGTCCGGCTCATTGTCAAGATAATAATCACAATACAAAAGACAGACAAGTTCTTTGGACTTGACGTATTCAGGAGCAGTTGCCGTCTTGTGGCAAATATCCCTGCATCTTTCTCTATCCTTTTCTTCAAATCTACGTATTTTCATATCCACAACCCATTATACACCACAAAAACAAATCTTTCAAGCCGTTTCTATCAAAGGCTTTCCGTCCAAACCACAAGTCAAATGGGAAATTTATTTCAAAGCATTATTAATCTAAACACCATTCTTCTTTGACAACTTGTTTGCTAGGAAATTGTATAAACACAAAAGGAAACAAAAAAACACCTGTTTAAGTTTTTTTGTCTAGCACCTATCTGTGGACACGACCCCCGATGTATAGTGTAGTGAGTGTGCTCGCACACAATAACGAAACGCCCAATGCGGTTCCGCAGTGTCTACGGCAACGCCGTTCATCGTAGATGAGGGTATCCGAAAACACTAAAAGGGAACAAAAAAACCACTCGTTTGAGTGGTTTGTTTGGCGCCTGTTGAGGGACTCGGACCCCCGACACTGCGGTTAACAGCCGCATGCTCTACCGACTGAGCTAAACAGGCAAGAAGTTATTTTAAATAACGCATTGAAGATTTAATGCTTGTTTATAATAATCTTATTATTGTCATTTGTCAACTATT
>JAZRGC010000062.1:0-6481 GCA_045643985.1 Clostridia bacterium | reverse complement strand
CGACAAGTCTTGTAGGCGTAGGGCATTTGGAAAATATCATTGTTGACAAGGACAACCCCAACTATAAGTCTGTCAACGGCGTTCTTTACAGCAAGGATGGCACTGAACTTATCCAATATCCATATGGAAGGAGAAACAAGTCATTTACAATTCCAAATGGTGTAACAAAAATCGGTCCCGACGCGTTTTGGGGCAATATAGGATTAGAGGTAATAACTATTCCTGCAAGCGTGACAACTGTTGAAGATAGACCTTTTGCTTATTTGCAAGATTTGATAGAATTCAAAGTGAGTCCCAAAAATGAACATCTCAAAGCTATAGAAGGCGATCTCTACAGCAAGGATGGCAAATCATTAGTTTATTATGCTCAAGGAAAAGAAGATAAAGAATTTGTTGTTCCCGAGGGCGTGACCACCATATATCCCTATGCCTTTGAATTGTGCCGTCTTGAAAGCATTGTAATTTCTGATGGTGTCACCACAATAGGAAAATGTGCTTTTAGATCTTCGGGAGGCTTGAAAAACTTTACTATACCCAAAAGTGTGAAAACAATTGAAAGCAAAGCATTTAATGGCGTAGGTTTGTATATGAATGTGTTTTATGAAGGCACAGAAGCAGAATGGGATGCTATAGAAATGGATATAGACAATATCTCTGAGTTTGAACGAGCAAGCATGCATTACAACCACGTGCCAGAGTAAAAAATGACCAAAATAGCACAAAACAAAAGGACTGCGAAATGCAGTCCTTTTTGCATAATAAAGTGTTTATTTTGCGCTATTTAACCGACAAAGTGTTGGTTGTGCAAAATCACTTTTCCTTGATAGGGATTCTTGTTTTGCATTTTGTGCCGAGAAGCACATCATCGACATCAATCTTTTCGGCAGTGCACAGACCGTTGTGATTTAGGGCACATTCGGCTGAGCATTGCACCACAACTTCGGTGCTTTCCCCAAAGAATTCTTCCCCTGCTTCTACGTCTGCAAAGGATTGAGCAAGCGCTCCACCATCACGCTTGATGCGGCTAAGGCACTTTGCGTTGTCGCCTATTGCAATTATTCCTGCAAGGCATTTGCATTTTACATTATGTTCACAATTTGATGTTGTGCAGTTGATTTCTTTCATATTCACTCCTTTGGAAGATTGGTCATCTCCCACAATGTTTTTCTTTTAGTATTGCCCAATTTCAGCAAAATACTCAACTCAAACCAATTTTCTCTCAATGTGGTGCGATTATATGAATATAATCTTGAAAAAATCTTTCTTTCGTGCTACAATAGAAAAAAGGAGATTTATTATGAAAGTTATTCTTTTACAAGATGTCAAAGGACAAGGCAAAAAAGGCGAAATCATTGAAGTCAATGACGGATATGCAAGAAACTGTCTGTTGAAGAAAGGACTTGCACTTGAAGGCACTGCACAAAATCTTTATGTGGCAGAACAAAGAAAAAAGGCTCATGAAGCAAAGATTGCACAGGAAAAGGCAGATGCCAAAGTCCTTGCAGAGGAACTTAAAAAACTCAGTCTTGTTGTCAAGGCAAAAGGTGGCGACAACAATGGCAAAATGTTTGGCAGTGTAACAAACGACAACATTGCACAAGCACTCAGTGAACAAGGCTACAACGTGGACAAGAAAAAAATTGAACTCAAAGAAAACATCCGTGACTTTGGCGATTTTGAAGTGACTGTCCGTGTCTATCCCGAAATCACTGCAACACTCAAATTCAAAGTAGTCCGTGCCTGATGAGTGAGTTTGTCACATTTCTCACAGGGGATTACAAAGTTTTGCAAGATGACAATGGTTATCTGTTTTCGGCAGACTCAGTGCTCCTTGCAAATCTTGCCAAGATAGGCAGTGATGATTCGCTCATAGACTTGGGCACAGGCAGTGGTGTACTCGCCATTCTTGCAACAGTCAAGAAAGGGGCAAAGCGCACTGTCGGCATAGAGATTGACTCTGCCACTGCAGATATGGCAAGGCGCAGTGTCAAGATGAACAACCTTGATGGCAAAATCACAATTGTCAATGGCGATGTCAAGGACATCAAGGACTATGTGAGAGCAGGGGAGTTTGACAAGGCAATTTGCAATCCACCATATTTTAGTGCAGAGGATGGTTTTGGCACAATTGGCGCAAAGGCAACTGCACGAAAGCAAGGACAAAACACCATTGATGCTTTTGTTGAAGCCGGAGCATATGCTCTTAAAAATGGTGGGGATTTCTTTGTGGTTTACAAAGCCGATCGACTTGTGGAATTGATTGTGGCACTCACCAAAAACGGACTTGAGCCCAAACATATCACATACATCTATCCAAAACTCTCAAAGGGAGTGGATACTGTCATCATCTCTGCAAGGAAAGGTGGCAAAACAGGGCTTCAATCATCAACACTCATTCTTATGGACGAAGACGGCAAATATTTTGATCAAGTCAAGGAGTTGTACAACTGATGGCAAAACTATATATTGTTGGCACGCCAATAGGCAATCTCAAAGACATAACACTGCGTGCTCTTGAAACACTCAAAGCAGTGGACATCATTGCTTGCGAAGATACACGTCACTCATTGGCTCTTTTGAATCACTATGAAATCAAGGCACGTCTTGTTGCATATCACAAATTCAACGAGAAGGAATGTGGCGACTATCTTGCCGCCGAAATCGAAAGTGGCAAAAACGTTGCAATCATCACCGATGCAGGTATGCCTGCCATCTCTGACCCCGGTGCAGTCCTTGTCAAATTGTGCCGTAGCCGTGGGATTGATGTGGAAGTCGTCCCTGGTCCAACAGCCTTTGCAAGCGCAGTTGCAATGAGTGGTATTGAGTCGACAGGTTTCACATTCTTAGGTTTTATGCCCGAAAAAAAGAAACTTAAAGTGGCACTTCTGTCAAAATATGCCAAAAGTGAAGTGCCTGTGATATTTTACGTTGCACCCCACGATTTGAAGAAAACTGCCAGTGACATCAAAGAAATCTTTGGAGATAGAAGGGTGTATGTTTGTAGAGAAATCACCAAACTCCATGAGTGTGTCACTGAAACCACTCTTGCCAATTTTGAAGCAGAAGAAAGAGGGGAAATTGTGATGATAGTGGAAGGCGCACCAGAGTCCAATGACTTTGAAGATATGACCATAAAGGAGCATCTTCTCCATTACATCAATGACGGTATGGACAAGAAAGAAGCAGTCAAAAAGGTGTCGGCAGAAAGGGGTGTGCCAAAAAATGATGTCTATCAGGTGGCACTTGAAATCTAATTGTCAAATAGTATTTTTTTGACATAAATCCCTGTCAATTTACAAAACATAACATATCCTGACCTTCAAAAACCTGTATGGTATTTTTGGAGGTTTTTTTATGACTGAAATTGAAAGAAAAGAGAATATAGGCGACACGGAGATTTATGTCGTAAGCGACGTGAAGCAGACAAAAGAAAAGATTGTGGAATATGTTGATGGTGGATTGATAGTGGTGCTATACGACATCAAACTCAAAGACTATGCAGACGAACTTTCAAGATGTTTTCGTGGTGGCAATCATATGGTTGCAACAACGTGCCTTGCAAGTGAAATTCCTTCCCACACAAGATTTATCCTTGGAGTTGGCACAGGCAAAATTGCAATGTCTGTTAGGATGGTGGCAACTGAAATGGGCGTTGATTGTGGATTGGTTTTTTCAGCGCCTACCACAGATACGATTTTATCCCCAAATGGGCTTAGACAATTCAAGGCAGTGTTTCTTGACAAGGAGCAATTGAACAGTTGCCCCAAACATTGCACGGCATCGGGGTGGGGGATTGTCCTTGCAGAGCCACTTGCAAAATTTGAAAACTACTATGCCGAAAAAATATTGGATGCAAAGGGTTATGATTGCTCAACAACGAGTTTAAGTGTTGAAAATGACAACGTAAACCTTGCTTATTATCTTTTGAAGATGTCATATGGTAGGATAATTGATGACAATGCAACCATTATGGCAAGGGTGCTTTTGGACAGTGCAAAACGTCAAGGATTGCCTAGAAGATTGTTGGGGGAATACAAGTTTATCTCTGCATCGGTCATTGCTTGTTTGTATGAAAACTATTTATCATCGCCATCATTGGACTGTGCTTTGCCCCCTGCTCACGACAAGAATCTTGACGCTCTTGGGCAACTCACAGGAGAAAGAATGGACAATTTGCTCAAAGCATTTGACTTTTTTGACGTAGATGGTTATTTTAGAGTTGGCTATATTTTAAGCGAATATCGCTTAGACTTGCTTGAAAAGTTGAGATCGGTGGATTTTCATTCGGCTCAAAAGAAATGGCGCAGAATTTATGCCGATGCTGGTTATTGGCTTAAAAGCGCATTCACAACCAAATCATTGTTGTCGGCAATGAAGTTGTCGGCAGAAATAGGGCACGGACTTTTGCGATATATCCTTGAAAGTGGTTTTGCAGAAGCCTGTTGACAAAGGACTGTACTTATGAAGAAAGACATCAAAAACGTGGAATTATTTTTGTTTGACCTTGATGGCACAACCTATATCGGTGGCAAGGAAATTGATGGGGCATTTGATGCAATCAACCACTTGCGTGTCATAGGCAAAAAGATATGCTTTTTCACCAACAACTCATCTCGCAACCATGCAGACTATGTTGCCAAAATCAACAATATGGGGCTCAATGTGTCGGGGGATGAAATCTACACAAGTGGACAAGTGACTTGCGAGTATATCCTTGAAAATTTTAAGGGCAAAAAGGTGTATCTTCTTGGCAACGATCGTTTGAAGATGGAGTTTGAAAACTATGGCATTCCTGTGGTGGATGAAAATCCTGATTTGTGCGTCATCGCTTTTGACACGTCTTTGCAATATGACAGATTGTATCAATTTTGCAAGTATGTTTTGAAGGGCTTGCCATATATTGCCACCCACCCCGATTTTACGTGCCCTGCCGAAGAGTGTCCAATGCCTGACATTGGTGCTATGATTGAGATGGTGCGCTTGACCACAGGTCGCACACCTGACGTCATTATGGGCAAACCCCACACCGAAGCAGGCTTGCGCATTGCCAAAAACTATGGCTTAAACGTGGATCAAATTGCAATGGTCGGCGATAGAATATATACCGATATAGCATTCGGCAACAACTGTGGATTTGTGTCAGTGTTGGTGCTGACAGGCGAAACCACAAGAGAAATGTTGAAGGAAAGCAGTGTCCAACCAGACTATGTTTTGGGGGGAGTGAGAGATATTCCCGGCGCAATTGCAAATAATAATTGAACCATATAAGCAAAATTGGTTGACAAATTGCAACAATAGATATATAATTTCAACGCTAAATCGCATCTCTATCTGCGATTAGACAAAGGCATGTAGCATTAGCCCAGCTGGATAGAGCGTCTGGCTACGGACCAGAAGGTCAGGGGTTCGAATCCCTTATGCTACGCCAAGAGCAACCGCGTTTGAACACCTGTTCGAATGTGGTTGCATTTTTTTTAATAAGAATAACGTTGTTTTTATGTAAAGGTGTTATATGCATTCTTCTAGGCGCTATTTTGGAAATGCAAAATGGTGCTAAGGCTGGTGCAGTAAACTGCCGAGTGATGGGTGATTTAATTTCATTGCTGTGGGTTGTGAGAGATTGGTGAGTCATTGACTTGACAAGTGGGGATAAAAAAGGGTATTATGGGAGCATAAAGATATTTGCGCCGACTGAATTGTTGTGGCATATGGATGTGTGGCGCATAGGAGTTGAATATGGGTCGTATATCCACAAAAGAAAACAAAACACATTATCAAGTGCTCAGAGAAAATCTTGGTTACAGCCGTGAAAAAGTTGCTGAAATGACTGAGATTGAGCCTTTTAGAATTGAGCGCATCGAAAACGAAAAAATCAACCCTGATCCTTGGGATATTTGTGCTCTTGCAAAGGCATACAAAGAGCCTGCACTTTTCAACCACTATTGCTCAAACGAATGTCCTATTGGTATGAAATACGTGCCCGAAGTCAACGTCAAGGACTTGTCACAAGTCATCCTTGAAATGCTTGCTTCATTGAACACAATGGAAAAGCGTCAAGAGCGTCTTATTGAAATCACAGCAGACGGCAAAATTGACAATGAGGAACTTGCAGATTTCGTCAAAATCCAAAAGGACCTGGAGCGCATTTCAATCACTGTTGAAACCCTTCAACTTTGGACAGAGAAGATGGTCGCAGACGGCAAAATTGACGTTGCAAAATATCAAGACCTTGTCAAGAAATAGTCAAAAACAACAGCACGAAAAACGTGCTGTTTTATTTTGAATAATTATGGCGCAAACAAAAGTTTTGTGCTATAATATGATGGAATAAGAAAAGCAGGTGGAATATGAACACTGTAGTAAAAATCAAAAAGTTGGTTGACGGAGCAGTTTTGCCAAAATATGGCACAGAGTTTTCTGCTGGGGCAGACCTTGTGAATGCAGGCGAAAGCATTGTTGTCGAGCCCGGCAAAACAATCAT
>JAZRGC010000061.1:0-5072 GCA_045643985.1 Clostridia bacterium | reverse complement strand
GTCATCATTTGCAACTGGCATTACGTAAACAATTGTGTCATTTGTTGATCTATCTTTTCCAATATCGATAAACTCAACAGTACCATTTCCGTCTGTTGTAAAAATATCATCAAAGAAAATCTCCTCTTTTTTGCCACAATTTAAAGAACAGGTGCGACTAAATTTTCTGGTTATTTCATTATAGTCCCAGTCGTTAAATTTATGAGCATCTGCATTTGACGTTGTAAAAGTGCCTTCATAGCCACATAATGAACAAACACCGCTGCTGATGCCTGTAGATGTGCAAGTTGGCTCTTGTATAACAATAGAATTGTAAAAACAGTGAGGTCCTTTCTCTGTGCCATTCTTATATTCATATACTGCGCGACAAACTTTGCAATATCTATAAAACGTTCCAAATTCGATGCAAGTTGGGTCAACCTCTGGTATCCAATCTGTAAATTGATGGTTTAATGTGGGCGTACCATAATATCTTTCTATTTTTACACCACAATCTGGGCAAACTGCCAATTGGATTTCTTGTCTTGCGCAGGTTGCAGTTTCTATGACGGCAAAGTCAGCATCAGTTACCGATGGGTGAACGCATATTCCATCCGATGGCTTGTTACATGCGACAAATGAAGCTATCACAAGCAACAATGCCACAACTATAAGACATACTTTGATCTTTTTCATTTTGTTCTCCTTAAAACTTATTGACACAGGTTTTGCACCTGTCAATATTATTTTAACTTATTGTAATAGGCAAAAAAACTACTGTAGAGCAAAATAAACTGCTCTATTTTGCAAATTTAGCAAAAATTTGTTGCCTTAAACAATAAGCATTATTTTACAAGAAAACCCTTCTATGTCAATCTTATAGTAGTTGCCTTCTATACTAATAATATGAAGATGTAGAATAAAAGCCACCGAATGCTCGGTGGCTTTTTGATTCATTGATTTTGCCAAAGATTAGCCATTGTTTTCTTCAGTGTAAGCATAAATATCCACTACATAACTATCTTCGATTGATGAAGGATAATATGCTATATCAACATAAACACCATCTTTGACGTATGTATCATACGTATGATCATCAATTGTGTAACTACTGTCATAGACAAAACCTGAACCAATGAGTCTTTGCACATATTCATTATACTCACTTTCAGTGTTTCCGTATGTATAAAACATCACTATACCAAAATCAATCTTAAACACATAGTTGTCGTTTGCAATGAAGGGAATTGCTGTGCCAAGGCAATTTTCCATAGCATCAAATTCCTCACTGGTAAAAGCGGTATATTTGTACACTCCAGCAATCTTTGACACCACGCGATTATACAAACGGACAGACAGGCGAAAACTACCAAGATGTCTAAGAAATGCCATTTCGGTTATTACTATTGATTTGTCTCCTTTTACGATGATATATGTTTCAGCGCTTATTTCTTTGTCAACTGCATCTTTACCTGCAAAATCAAGTATGGTGTCGCGATACTCTTTTGGGGTACGTACGGATTCGCTTATGTCTTTAATTGTTCCACCATTTTCATAAAAATTTATTGCTAAATATTCCCCGTTGATGCTGTCTATTCCTTTTTCTATAGTATAAGAATCACAATCAAGGAAAGGTATGCATTCGCCCCAGAATTCTTCTATTTTTGCTTTGTCATCTGCTGTAAAATCAGTCACTGCATTTTGGTTGCATCCAACAAACACTGACATAGCAACCAAAAGTATCAGTGCAATAGACATAATATTTTTCATTGTTTTCATTGTTTTCATCTCCTTTTTTTACTCCTTCCGTCACGATGTTTCGTGACACCTTCATCAAAGATGGAGGCTTGTTTTAATGAATTGGCTGTGCCATGAATTCTCGCTTCGCTCCATGATTTGAAAACAAGTTTTCATGAATTGCAATTTTCGTTGCATTATTGATTTGCTTCCTTAGCCTATTTCAGTCACGGCACAATTATACAGATGAACCATCACATGGTATCCGGTACCCATCTTAAATGCCACTCTTCGGACTGCAATTGATTTGTTTCCTTTTGTAATAATCTCCCATTCTCCATATTCACTGGCGTATTCAGTGTATTTGGCATTTTTGCCGACAAAAGCCATAAGTTTGTCGATATAGTCATCAATGTGCGCTTCGGTTATTTTATCTTCATCGTATATGAAACTTGGATTTCCCATAAACAAAATTGCAAGATATTCACCATTTATACTATCTGTACCAGTAAGAATTTCATAAGATATACAGTCAAGGAATGGTATGGTATCACCCCAGAATTCTTCTATTTGGGCTTTGTCTTCGGGTTTAAATCCTGTATCATCAACTGGGTTGCATCCAACAAACACTGACATAGCAACCAAAAGTATCAGTGCAATAGACATAATATTTTTCATCGTTTTCATAGTTTTCATCTCCTTTTTTATTACACTAGTGCGCTAAAGCATTTTGTCTAGAATAAGGGCAAAAGCCCATTCTGTCAAGCGTTTTTTGACAATATTTTACTAATGTATGTGATTTTTCCTAATTTGCATAGAAAAAAGGCACTCTTGCGAGTGCCTTTTGCTTTTAATTGTCAAAGTGATTTACTTTGCTTTCTTTGCTGTTTTGTTGGGGATGTCCTTCAACCATGCGCTGAATGTTTTGTGGATGGGCATAGGCATTGCAGGAATGTCAACTCTCTTGCCGTTGTTTGTAATTGAGTAACTGACATAGGCATAGTAGAGTGTGAGAAGCACTGCAAAGATGCTGAAGATGATGAATTCGGGGCTGGTTGTTTCGAAGTTGGCAAAGTATTTGAGCAATTCGCCTCTGCGAAGTGCATCGTTGAAGAATGCTTCGCCTGCTACGAATCCACTGTTGCTCATAAGTTGTCCAATGTTCAAGAACATAAGCACTGAGTAGCCACCCAAGATGCCGTACATTCTCTTTTCGCCACTGATCATTGTGTAGATGAAGCCAAGTGCCAATGCAAGGAAGAGATATGTGTAGTCAACTTTGAGTGTGAAGACACCGATGACTGCAAATGTGAATGATGCGAGCATAAGGACTTCTTGCTTGTTGCGATTCTTGAAATACAATGTTGAAACATAGATGACAAGGACAAGAAGGAACACCAAGTTGAAGATTGATGCCAAGTTGTTGATTGTCTTTCCATTCATTGTTGCAAGGCCGTAAAGTCCAAGAGCATTGTCGATCATCACTTTGTTGTTGATGATTTGATTTGCAATGAGTGTAAAGCCATAGAAGGGCTTTGAATCTTCTGCACCAATATAGTTGATTGCTGCGGGCAATGTGAGAAGATATACAACAACAAATGCGCCAACAAGACCGAAGATGATCATTGCACGGTTGGCTGTGAACTTCTTGAGATTGCTGTCTTCTTTGTAATATCTATAACCCATATACGTCAATGCGATGGGTGCAAGTGCCATTGCTCTTACGTCAAGGACGATTGCAAGTGCAAAGACGAGATATGTGAGCAAATATTTCTTTTCAACGAGAAGGATCATTGCGCCAACAAGGAGTGCAACAAGCAATGCTGTGAATGTGTGATCAAGTCCACCCATAATAAGTGTGATGGGAAGGAGTGCATAGAGTGCTGCATAGATTGTTGATTGACGATCGCCAACATATTTTCTGCCGTAGAGATAGATCATCACGACTGTTGCCATTGTTGCAATGACGTTGACAAGTCTAATAAGGATTGCGATGTCCCCTGCTTCCAAATTTTTGCCGACCATGCCGATGATTGCAAGGATATAGACAACACCGGGTGCTGTGGTTGCAAGATTTGAAAATGTTGAATAGGCTGTTTCAACTGCGCCCTTTGCGCCCAACTTGATTGCGAGTTGAACCATAAGGTTCATTTCTGCGCCAAAGCCGAACATTGTGAGCACGAAGATGAGGTTGACAAGACCTGCGCCGATTGCAAGCATTGTTGCGATGAATGCAGGATGTGAAGCGACCTTCTTCACTGCTGAAACCTTGCCGTCAGGTGTGGTTGCATCTTTGTCGAAGTTGATGAATGCATTGCTCTTTGCATAGAGTCTGCGAATGAGTGCATAGACACCAACGAGGAGTGCTATTGTAAAGAGACAAAGGAATACGACAAACAAAATGCCTGAAACGTTGACGTCATAACGTGCAATGTTTGACTTTTTGAAGTCGGTGACTTTTGCGCCTTCGGGGACTTCTGAAACCTTGACCATTGACACGTTGTCAAAGAGTGCTGTGCCTCTTGACTCTGCATCTTCGCCACCAAGTGCAAGACAGATGGTGAGATAGTCAGTGTTGACGGACTTGACGTAGAATGTCAATGATTCCCAGTTGCCGGTTTCATCGTTCTTATAGACAGTTTTTCTTTCAACAAAACGATAGCTGGGGTTTTCAAGGAATGTGACGTATGCTCCATAGAAATCTTCGTTTTTGCCGATTTTGACTGAGCCTGAGAGTTTGATGTCAACAGACACTTTGTAGGTTGCATTTCTGTCAACTTTGATTTGTTGATAGAGATATGAATGGCTTGCTGTGCTGTTGGTGATGTTCAAATACTTTCCACCTTCGTCTGATCTGCTTGCAAGTTCATATGAAGATTTTGCTTTGTCCCAATCGCTTGAAACATACCAATCTGTGATGTTGAATTTGCCTTCAGTTGCAATTGTTGAGTTTTCGAAATCGCCATTTTGGACCAATTCTGTGTCAACAGGCACTGAATCCGTGTTGCATGCTGTAAGCGCAAAAAGTGCTAGCACAATTACTAGCACTGATGCGAAGATAACAAATAATTTTTTCTTCATGGTTTTGTTCCTTATCTAACTTCCTTGAGTTTTGCAGCCTTACCTGTTCTCTCACGGAGATAATAAAGTTTTGCTCTTCTGACTTTACCGTGTCTTACGACTTCGATACGATCAATTTTGGGTGAGTGGATGGGGAATGTTCTTTCTACGCCAACACCGTATGTGACACGACGAACTGTCACTGTTTCACGGATGCCACCGTTCTTGAATGCGATAATTGTGCCTTCGTATGATTGAAGTCTTTCTTTGTCGCCTTCTTTAACTTTGACGAAAAC
>JAZRGC010000060.1:0-15753 GCA_045643985.1 Clostridia bacterium | reverse complement strand
CTCTATGAGAAGGAAACAATCTTCGAGGACGAAATCGACAAACTCTTTGACGATCCCACAACTCCAGAAATCGAATTGCCTGTCAATCCTATGAAGGCAATTGATGAAGAATAAAAAACAAGGGCAAAAGCAATTTTGCCCTTTTGGTATCACTATGAAAGCAAAAGAACTGAAAAAGTCATATCTTGACAAGATTATGGAAAGTGACCCTGCGGCAACAAGCAGAACTGCCGTGCGCTTTACATATGCAGGATACAAGGCACTGTGCAACCACGTGAGAGCACACAAACTTTGGCTCAAAGGTCACAAGACATTGGCAAGGTATATAGCATACATATCTCGCAAGCGCACAGGTGTGGAAATTCACCCCGGCGCAACCATTGGCAAGAGTGTTATGATTGACCACGGATATGGTGTTGTCATTGGCGAAACAGCAGAGATTGGCGACAACTGCATCCTTTATCAAGGAGTCACTTTGGGGGGCACAGGCAAGGATATTGGCAAGCGACACCCTACACTTGAAAATGATGTTATGGTGTCTGCCGGTGCAAAGGTGCTTGGACCACTTACAATAGGCGCAGGAAGCAAAATTGGCGCAGGCAGTGTGGTGCTCAAATCAGTGCCACCTCACTCAACAGTTGTTGGTGTCCCCGGACGTATTGTCAAGCAACAAGGCAAGCGAGTTTCTGACATGGATCAAGTCAAATTGCCTGACCCTATTCTTGAAGAATTGAAGCGTCTTAATGACCGTATTTTTGAACTTGAAAAACAAGCAGGCATCAAGACTTGCAGATATTCACTGACTGTTGATGAAAACAATATGCGCCCTGAAAACAACGCAGATTGCCCCACTCAACAGGAAGAATAAAAAAAACGACAAAATCACACAATAAATAGTTTACAAAGCAAAAATTGCAGTATAAAAGTGCTGTTTTGACACAAAAGGAGTTTTTTGAGATGTTGAAACAGCAGGCAAAAAGGAAGATTATGCTCAAAATCTACAACACTTTGACAAGAAAGAAAGAGGAGTTTCAACCCATCAATGATGGCAAGGTCAGTATGTATGCTTGTGGCATCACTGTCAGTGGCGAAGCACACATTGGACACGCCTATCAAGCACTGATTTATGACATCATAAGAAAGTATCTTGTGGCAAGTGGATATGATGTCACTTATGCAAGGAACTACACTGATGTGGATGACAAAATCATTGCAAAATCACACGAAACAGGCATCCCTGCAGACAAGTATGCAGAGATGATGATTGCCAAGATTGACAAGGAAATGAGAGCATTGCAAGTGGATGATCCTGACGTTTGGCTCAAAGCAACTTGCACTATGGATGGCATCATGGATTTCATAGGAAAACTCATTGACAAAGGTCATGCTTATGCAACAAGCGAAGGGGACGTTTACTTTGCAGTTGAAAGTTTCAAGGACTACGGCAAACTCAGTGGCAGACGTCTAGAAGATGCCTTTGAAAGTGTCCGTATTGAGAATGAAGACAACAAGCAAAACCCCCTTGACTTTGCACTTTGGAAGTCTGCAAAGGAAGGCGAGCCTTATTGGGAATCACCTTGGGGCAAAGGCCGTCCCGGTTGGCATATTGAGTGCTCTGCGATGAATATGAAGGCATTTGGTGATCAAATTGACATCCACGGTGGTGGCAGAGATCTCATCTTCCCTCATCACGAAAATGAAATTGCTCAAACCGAAGCATTGACAGGCAAAACCTTTGCAAAATATTGGATACACAACGGACTCATCAAGGTCAATGGACAAAAGATGTCCAAGAGCCTTGGCAACAGTCTTGTGCTCCATGATTTGCTTGAAAAGTATCATCCCGAAACAATCAAGTTTGCATTGCTTCAAACAAACTATCGTGGGGACATCAACGTCACAGACACACTTTTCCCCGAAGCAGAAAAGCATTTGACAGGCTTCTACAAGATTATCGACAGCGTCTTTGGAGCATTTGGCACAGAGGGTGCAGAAATCGATCATCAAGGCATCGAAGCAAGTTTCAAGCAAGCAATGGATGACGATTTCAACACAGCAAAAGCCCTTGCAAATCTCTTTGGCATCTTCAAGAAGATCAAAACAAAGGTCAACACAGGGGACAAGACGGCAGTTGATGACGTCATTATGCTCAAAAAGACATATGGACTCCTTGGATTCTTCCGTGCCGAGCCCAAAGTGTTCCTTGACAAACCCGAGGAAAAGGTTGAAGAAAATGTGGCAAGTGACATTCCTGCCGAAGTTGTGCAACTTGTCAAGGATAGAGCAGAAGCAAAGGCAAACAAAAACTGGGCACTTGCTGATGAAATCCGTGGCAAAATCACTGCCCTTGGCTACACCGTCAAAGACACAAAGGACGGAGCAGTGGTGGAAAAACTTTGACACCCAAAGTCCAAACAGGACAAAATCAACAAGTATAGTACAGAAACGTACAAAATCCGTTGAAGATGAAAAGCAAATGAAAAGAGCAAACCAATGTTTGCTCTTTTTTGTTTGTAAAGAAGAATTTTGTCGCAACAAGTTGTTTTTCAACAATTTTGACAAAGATTACTTTTCCTTACAGCAACAATCCTTTCCACAATCCTTTGAATTGGATTTGTTTTTTGCAGAATTGATTGTTTGGTTTGAATTTTTGTTGGTTGATTTGTTTGTTGATTTACTGTTTTTGTTTTGTTCCATTATTACTCCTTTGCTCAACCGAGCAAGAGTAGTATTTGCATCTTTCCCCCTTTTTATACAAAAAATAAAACACTGCATTTGCAGTGCCTTATTTTAATATGTTTTTGTTTGATTGTTTTAGTTGCAGTCGATGATTGGGTCAAGGGCGACATCTTTGTATTGTGAATCGTTGAGATTTTTGTAGATGCCGTCTTTTGCAATCAACTCATCGTGAGTGCCACATTCTTCAATTTTGCCTTTGTTGATGACAAGGATTTTGTCTGCTTTACGGATGGTTGACAATCTGTGGGCAACCACAAGAGTTGTTCTGCCAACACATAGTTCGCTGAGGGCTTGTTGGATGAGAGTTTCAGTGGTGTTGTCAAGGGCAGAAGTGGCTTCATCAAGGATGAGAATTGATGGGTTTTTCAGGAACACTCTTGCAATTGAAAGACGTTGTTTTTGTCCCCCTGACAGTTTGACACCACGTTCGCCAATCTCTGTGTCGTAGCCCTTTTCAAGGCTCATAATATAGTCGTGGATGTTTGCCTTTTTTGCTGCTTCGATGATTTCTTCATCTGTTGCATTGATGTTGCCGTAAAGGATGTTGTCACGGAATGTGCCAGTGAACAAAAATACATCCTGTTGCACAATGCCTATGTTTTGACGGAGAGAGCGATTGGTGATATCTTTGATGCTGACACCGTCAATTTTGATGTCCCCATTTTCAAAGTTGTAGAACTTGGGGATAAGGTGACAAAGGGTTGTTTTTCCACCACCACTTGCGCCAACAAAAGCATAGGTTTTGCCCTTGGGCACTGTGAATGAAATGTCATCAATGACAGTCCTTTCATCGTAGCCAAATGTGACATTTTCAAAGGCGATTTCCCCTTCAAATTTGTCAATATCAATGGCGTCAGGAGTGTCTTCTTCAACAGGGGTTATCATAATGTCGTCAAAACGCTTAAATCCCGTAAAACCATCTTGAAGTTGCTCAAAGAAGCCGATTAACGTTTGAATTGGTGAAATGAACAAATTTATAGACAACATAAATGCCACCAAATCAACGTAGTTGAAGTTGGCACTATCGTATATACAAAACAGTCCACCTGCAATGAGCACGATGACGTTGTAGATGCTTGTGACAAGGGTCATGCTGGAATGGAAAACACTCATTGCCTTGTATGCTTTGCCCCTTGCTTTGACATATGCCATATTGCTCTTTTCAAAGCGCGTTTGCTCGTGTTCTGCATTGGCGTATGCCTTTGTGACACGGATGCCTGCAATGCTGTTTTCAAGGCAAGCGTTGATGTTGCCAATTTCTTCACGGCTTTCACGGAATGCCTTTGACATTTGCTTTCTTGAACAGACTGCAATGACAATAAGGAAGGGCAGGAAAGCAAAGATTATGAGAGCAAGTTTCCAGTTGATTGTGCACAGATATATGAATGCACTTAGGATCATAAATGACGTGATAAACAAGTTTTCAGGGCCGTGGTGAGCAAGTTCACTGACGTTGAAAAGATCGTTTGTCATACGTGACATCAACTGACCTGTTTCGTTGTTGTCATAGAAGGAATAGGGCAACTTTTCAAGGTGCTTGAAAAGGTCAGTGCGCATTTGAGATTGCATACGCACACCCATTTGGTGTCCGTAGTAGTTGATGTAGTAATTGAGCCCTGCACGGATAAGATACACTGCAAGCAAAACAAAGGACAAAATCAAGATTTCCTTGATCATTCCGTTGGGGATATACTCGTCAAGAATCTTTTCTGTGATCATAGGGTAAAGCAATCCTACCACAGCAAAGAAGAAGGACCATATCATATCAAGAGTGAAGGTCAATTTGTGGGGCTTGTAGTAAGCGACAAATTTTTTGAATAAATGTCTGTTTTCTTTCTTTTTCATAATATCACCGACAAAAGTATAGCACGAGCCAAAAAGATTGCCTAGTTTTTTTCGCTCAAAATTCGACTAAAAACTGGCAGATTTTTTCCTGCTACTATTGAAAAACGAATAAATTAATATTATAATAATCATAATACTGAAAAAGACAAGGAGCAACCTATGAAAATTTCAAAGGATATTTTATACGTTGGCGTAAATGATCACAATGTGGACCTTTTTGAAGGTCAATACGTTGTGCCCAATGGCATGGCATACAACTCATATGTCATCCTCGATGACAAAATTGCAGTTATGGACACTGTTGATGCAAAGTTTACACATCAATGGCTTGACAATGTTGACGATGCACTTGGTGGCAGAAAGCCCGACTATCTCATTGTGCAACATATGGAGCCTGACCACTCAGCCAACATCCACAACTTTATGAAAACTTATCCCGATGCAACCATTGTTTCATCATCAAAAGCATTTGTCATGATGAAGCAATTCTTTGGCACGGATTTCAGCGATAGACAATTGGTGGTGGGCGAAGGGGACACCCTTACACTTGGCAAACACACTTTGACCTTTGTCACAGCACCCATGGTCCATTGGCCCGAAGTTATTGTCACATACGACAGCACCGACAAAGTTTTGTTCTCGGCAGACGGATTTGGCAAGTTTGGCGCACTTGACGTAGAAGAAGACTGGGCTTGCGAAGCAAGAAGATACTATTTTGGCATTGTGGGCAAATATGGCGCACAAGTGCAAAATCTCTTGAAAAAGGCATCAACTCTTGACATCAAGACAATTTGTCCCTTGCACGGACCAATTCTCACTGAAAATCTTGGATATTATCTCAATCTCTACAACATTTGGTCATCATACGAAGCAGAAGCAGAAGGTGTGATGATTGCTTATACATCAGTGTACGGCAACACAAAACAAGCAGTGGAATTGCTTGCAGAAAAACTTCGTGGCAAAGGTTGCCCAAAGGTTGTTGTCACCGACCTTGCAAGAGATGATATGGCAGAAGCAGTGGAAGATGCATTCAAATATGGCAAGATTGTCCTTGCAACAACCACATACAACGCAGACATCTTCCCATTTATGCGCACATTTATTGACGCTCTCACTGAAAGAAACTATCAAAATCGCACAGTGGCTTTCATCGAAAATGGATCTTGGGCACCTTTGGCAACAAAAGTTATGAAGGGTATGCTTGAAGGCTCAAAAAATTTGCAATACACCGAAGCAACTGTACGAATTCGCTCTGCTCTTGATGAAGAAAGCAAAGCACAAATCGAAGCACTTGCAGATGAACTTGCACAGGAATATATCGCTCAAAATCCCGACACAGCCAACAAAAACGATATGAATGCTTTGTTCAACATCGGCTACGGTCTTTATGTTGTCACATCAAACGATGGCAAAAAGGACAATGGACTTATTGTCAACACAGTGAGCCAAGTCACCAACACTCCCAATAGAATTGCCGTCACAATCAACAAGCAAAACTACTCACACCACGTCATCAAACAAACAGGCAAGATGAACGTCAACTGCTTGACAACAGATGCACCCTTCAAAGTGTTTGAAACATTTGGTTTCCAAAGTGGCAGAAATGTAGATAAGTTTGCAGATTGCACACCTTTGCGCTCCGAAAACGGACTTGTGTTCCTGCCCAAACACATCAACTCATTTATGTCATTGAAGGTTGAAGAATATGTTGACCTTGACACCCACGGAATGTTCATCTGCTCTGTGACCGAAGCAAGAGTCATTTCCAACGTAGAAACAATGACCTACACTTATTATCAATCCAACGTCAAACCTAAGCCCAACACCGAAGGCAAAAAAGGTTGGGTGTGCAAAATTTGTGGCTACATCTATGAAGGCGACCCAATCCCCGAAGACTATATTTGCCCACTTTGCAAGCATCCAGCAAGCGACTTTGAGCCAATCAAATAGTTGCCAATGATTGCCCCAAAAGGGACAAAGTTATGGGTGTAAAACACCAAAACAAAATGACAAAACCAAACAAAATCAAAAGGGCAGTAAAACTGCCCAAATGACCGAAACAAAGGTTTAACATATCAAAAGCAACAAAAAAAGCACACGATTGAGTGCTTTTTGTTTTTGTATTGTTGTGTGAAAGATGTGTGGAATGACTAGAAATCTTCTTCCTCGTCTTCTTCGTCTTCATCAAAGTCCAAATCGCCAATTTCCTCGAAACTGTCATCGAAGTCATCAAGATCTTCACGGAATTCTTCTTCGTCATCGAAGTCTTCATCGATTTCTTCTTCTTGAAGTGCGTTGAGTGAAAGTTCTTCAACGTCATCGTCAAGGATGTCGTCATCTTCAAATTTCCAGTTGTCTTCTTCGTTCTTTTCTTTGAGTTTTTCTTTTTCGTGTCTGCAAGCAGGGCAAATGTCTTCGCCTTCTTCAAGATAGTTTTCTTTGCAGATGGGGCAAACACGTTCATTGAAGATGTTTTCGTCATCTTCGTCAATCAATTGGATTTTGCTTTCTCTGCCCAATTCTGCTTTGCAAACTTCGCAAAGGTCTTCTTCGACGGGGATCCAGTTAAGTTCGCAACGTTCACACTTTTTATATTTTGCCATAATAACCTCAGGTTCAATTTTTCATATATTATGTTTATATGATGAGCAGTTGTCAACTGTTTTTTCATAAAATGGTCATATTTTTTATTCATAAAAATATTTTTTGCTTATTTTGCCTGTTTTGATTGGTGTTGGAGTGGAAAAAGCAGTGTTTTCAATAATTTTTTGTGTCGAAAAATGTAGAAAAATAATTGTTGAAAATAATTGTTGAAAAAAAATGTTGAAAAGGTTGATTGTGACGCTAAAAAATGTTAAAATTTCGTCAGTTAGTATCATTTAAACGAATTTTTACATTTTAAATCCCTACAAAAATCCTAAAAATTGACAAGAACATTCAATTTCGTCTTTTTTATACCATTTTTTGCCTTAAAAGGTGGGCTAGAATAGATTTACAACAAAATTTGGAGGAAAATATGAAGAAAAGCATCGTTATTGCTGATGATAACGCAGGTCTTACCATAGGCCTGAAAGAGTATTTTGCCGACAACGACAGGTATGAAGTTGTTGGAATTGCATCAAACGGAGTGGAAGCAGTGGCTCTTGTTGAAAAACTTGCACCGGATTTTCTGCTTTTGGACATTGTCATGCCCGAACTTGATGGCTTTGGTGTGTTGACGTCTTTGGGTGTCAAACGACCAACTGTCATTATGATGTCACAATTGGCAACAGATGGCTTTGTGCAAAAGGCACTGAGATATGGCGCAAGTTATTTCCTTGCAAAGCCTTTCAATTTTGACACACTGTGCGCAACCCTTGATGAGTTTTCATCTCCTGCGCCTGTCAAAAGACAAGCAAGGTCAACTCTTGACGAGAAAATCGCCAACCTATTTATATCCGTGGGCATACCTGCGCACATAAAGGGGTATCAATTTCTTCGTGAAGCCATCAAGATGACTGTTGACAGTCCTGAAATCATCAGTAGTATCACAAAGAAACTCTATCCAACCATTGCAGAAAGGTTTGACACATCCCCATCAAAGGTTGAAAGGGCAATCCGTCATGCAATTGAAGTGGCTTGGAATAGGGGCAAGATTGAAAATATCAACCACATCTTTGGCATAAAAGTCTATGCTCCCAACGAGAAGCCAACCAATGGCGAGTTTATTGCGCTCATTGCCGATAAAATGCTTCTTGAAGGTGCATAAGAACTGAATAAATCCATTGTAGTGGTCAAAAACCTGAATGATTTTCATACAAAATTGCTTTTTTGTGGAAAAATGGTTGACATATCGGCAATTGAGTACGATAATTGACTCATCAAGCAATTGGAGCAAATATGAGAACTTTCGCATTTTACGCTTATTACTATTATTCAAATCTTAGTAAGTAAACTACGATCGTTTTTGTATATCAATTTGAATAGACAGGGACTTATCGTAGTGATGAGTCCCTTTTTTAATGATAATATAAAACAATATAAATAAGATAATAATTTTGAAACATATAGGAGAAACAACTATGAAAAGAACAATCAAACTTTTGGCAGTGGTCATGGCAATAGTCGCAATCTCAGCAATTGCATTGACAGCATGTGACTTTGCAACTGCAGATTTTACAGTGGGTATTTTGCAACCTGTTGTGCACGATGCATTGGGTTCAGCCAATAGAGGCTTCCAAGAAGAACTTACACGTCTTATGACCGAAGCAGGCAAGACAGTAAAATTTGAGGACCAAAACGCACAAGGCAACGCATCAACACAAGTGACAATCGTCAACGGATTTGTTGCAAAGGGTGTTGACCTTATGCTCACAATAGGCACAGACGCAACCAAAACAGCACAAGGTATTGAAAAATATACTCCTATACTTTTCACCGCAGTGACAGACCCCGCAGGCGCAGGCATTGTGTCATCAAACGGCGCAGACAGAAAAGCAAACAACATCAGTGGCACATCAGATATGAACCCTGTTGCACAACAGATGCAACTTTGCAAGGACTTGGGCATGACAAAGGTCGCACTCCTCTATACATCAAGCGAGGACAATAGCCGTATCCAAATTGAAATGGCAAAAGCAGAGTGCATTAGAATCGGTCTTGATTTTGTTGAAAAATCAGTGACGGACAGCAACTCAATCAAGAACATTATGACAACAATAGCTCTTGATGAAACCATTGACGGAATCTACATTCCCACAGACAACAACCTCGCAGCAAACGCATCAACCATTCACGCAGAAAACAAGAGTGGCAACAGGCTTCCTATTGTTTGCGGTGAAGCAAGCATGAACAACCTCTGTGGTGTTGCAACATACTCAATTGATTACTACAAGCTTGGCAAGCAAACTGCAAAGATGGCATTTGACATCCTTATGGGCAACAAGAAGGTTGGTGAAATGCCTGTTGAATATCAATCAGGAGAACCTGAACTTTCAATCAATACAGCCATCGCAGAAGAGCTTGGCATTGCCCTTTCAGCCATTGAAGCATAAATCCTAAAATTATAAATAAATTACACAATAAACACTTTATAGTATACAAATAATACGGTAAAATCGTGTTTGTGATATAAGTAAACACAAAAGGTAATATATGGATTTCTCAATAGTATTATTTTCAGCGCTTAATCAAGGCTTGATGTGGGGGCTTGTGGCAATTGGTGTCTATTTCTCCTTCCGCATCCTTGACTTTGCGGATATGACCTGTGAAGGCTCGTTGGTTATTGGTGGTGCAATCACTGCAATAACCTTCCAAGCAGGGCTTCCACCATTTCTTGCCATCCCATTTGCACTGTTGTGCGGAGCGGGTGCTGGCTTCATCACAGGGCTTCTTCATACAAAGCTTAAAATACCACCAATCCTTGCAGGCATTCTTACAATGACCGCATTCTATTCCATCAACCTTCTTATTATGGACGGAGCAATGGTGTCAATCAGCAACACCGACACTCTCACAACAGGTCTTACAGAAGCATTGATGGGCACAGGGATGGATTTTAGATATGGTCCAAGACTTTCTGAATTTCTTATCTTCTTTATAATTGTGGCAGTGGTTGTTGCAGTCATCTATTGGTTCTTTGGCACAGAGTTTGGTTGCACTATCCGTGCAACAGGTATGAATCCCAAGATGTGCCGTGCACAAGGCATCAACACCAACACGACAATCATTGTTGGCCTTATGATATCCAACGCCCTCATTGCTCTTGCAGGATGCTTGATGGTCCATCAAAAATCAAATGTCAACGCAGATATGGGCAAGGGCGCACTTGTCATCGGCCTTGCAAGCATCATCATCGGTGAAGCAATGACAGGCAAAAAGTTCAGCTTCTGGGCAAAGCTTATTATGCTTGTGGTTGGCAGTATGATTTATTGCCTCGTTGAGCAACTCATCTTGCTTATACCCGGATTCAATCCTGACATATTCAAGCTTATCGTGGCAATTATGGTTGCTCTTGTCCTTGCAATCCCTGCAATCAAAAACGGAGCACAACCTCTTATGCAAAAACTCTTGGGCAAAAAGGAAAAGGGAGAAAAATTGGCTCTTGCAACGGCAGGTAGCGAAGGTGTCATCAATGAAGACAACGACGTGAAGGGGGAAGAAGAAAATGCTGAAAATTGACAATATTTCCAAAACCTTCAACAAGGGCACAATCAATGAAAAGGTTGCCCTTGACGGCCTTTCAATCACAATCAATGATGGTGATTTTATCACAGTCATTGGTGGCAATGGTGCAGGCAAATCAACCTTGCTCAATGCAATCTGTGGCACAATCATCACCGACGAAGGAACAATTGTCCTTGACGATAAAGACATCACAAAACTTGGCGAAGCAAAGAGAGCAAAGTATCTTGGCAGAGTTTTCCAAGATCCTATGATGGGAACTTGTGCAGATATGAGCGTGGAAGAAAATCTTGCCCTTGCAATACGCCGTGGCAAAAAACGTTCACTGAAATGGGGTATGCCCAAAAAGGATAGAGAAGACTTTGTTTCAGCCCTTGAAAAACTTGATCTTGGTCTTGAAGAAAGGCTTTCAAACAAGGTCGGTCTTCTCAGTGGTGGACAACGTCAAGCAATCACTTTGTTGATGGCGACAATGAACAGACCCGAACTCCTTCTCCTTGACGAGCACACAGCAGCACTTGACCCCAAAACTGCAGAAAAGGTACTTAAACTGACAAAACAGATAGTTGAAGACGGCAATATCACAACTTTGATGATCACACACAATATGCAAGATGCCATCACATACGGCAATCGACTCATCATGATGAATGCAGGAAACATCATCTATGACGTCAGTGGGGAAGAAAAGAAAAACCTTACAGTCAAGGCACTCCTTGAAAAGTTTGAGGAGATTGCACCAAGTGTTGTGGCAAGCGACAAAATGGTCCTTGCAACCAAGGAATAAGAAAGAAAAAGCAAGAAAAAAGCACCCTTGTTGTTGGGTGCTTTTTTAATGAAATGAAACTTCGATTTCGTGATAGACACGTTGTGTCGTTGTAGTTGAAAAATTCGCACTCACTCATTCGTTGGGTTCTCATACAAGCACTTACTTATTCGAAGATGGAACGCGAGCCACAGGGTGGCGAGAAAGGGAGTGCCGAGCACCAGATGAAAGTACGCCAGTCGCTGGTGGTCCACTCAAAATTCACCAAGCGACAAGTGGCATAATGAGTGGTATATCCCTAATGTGCGCGAGCCGTAAGCAACGAAGAGACGGAATAGCGTATTGCTACGGCTTGCCGTCAATCGCGTCGAGTGCCCCTTTGCGATAGCAAATGAGGGGAAACACGTGAGGAAGGGGTGGTTATTCACTTAAAATGTTCGCACTTTATTCGAGTATTGTGGTTATTAGTTTTTGGTGTGTCGGGGACCCCACTCATAGAGCGAAGGGAGAATTCATTCACAAAAAAAGGCACTCGATTGAGTGCCTTTCTTTTTTGCTATTCATCAAGTTATCTTGATGCTTTTTCTTTGTAGAATTCGCGTTTTTCCTTTGCATCTTGTTCGTTCTTTTCAAAGAGAACTTTTGCTGCTTCGGGATTTTGTTTTGCGAGTGAAGCATATCTGACTTCGCCCATAAGGAATGATTGATAATCTTCTGTGGGTTCCTTGCTGTCAAGAGTGAAGGGGTTCTTGCCTTCTTCTTTGAGAGTAGGATTATAACGGAAGAGTTGCCAGTAGCCTGTGTCGACTGCTTTCTTCATTTCCATTTGTGACTTGGTCATATTGATACCGTGGTTGATACAAGGTGCATATGCGATGACGATTGAAGGACCATGGTATGCTTCTGCTTCTGCAAATGCTTTGACAACTTGGTTCATATCTGCGCCCATTGAAACTTGTGCGACATAGACATAGCCGTAGACCATTGCGAGAAGAGCAAGGTCTGTCTTCTTTGTACGTTTGCCTGTTGCAGCAAATTTTGCGATTGCGCCAGTAGGAGTTGACTTACTTGCTTGGCCACCTGTATTTGAATAGACTTCGGTGTCAAGGACAAGGATGTTGATGTCTTCGCCACTTGCGAGAACGTGGTCAACACCGTTGTAGCCGATGTCGTATGCCCAGCCGTCACCACCGATGATCCACACTGATTTCTTCACAAGGCAGTCCTTGCGTTTTGCAAGTTTGGTGAGTGCTTCAAGAGTTGCACCACTTGCATTCTTCATTTCGCCATCAAGGAGAGCAAGGATACGATCTGATGCTTCTTGTGACTTGGGACCATCTTCAAATCCTTCGAGCCATGCATTCAATGCATCTTTCATATCTGCGCTGATGCCGTCAAGTGCAAGGATTGATTCCACGATTGAAGCAAGCATCTTTCTGCGTTCTTGTGATGCGATGTGCATACCAAAGCCGAATTCTGCATTGTCTTCAAAGAGTGAGTTTGCCCATGCAGGACCATGACCCTTATCATTTGTTGTGTAGGGGCATGTAGGTGCGCTACCACCATAGATTGATGAACAACCTGTTGCATTTGCAACGAGCATTCTGTCGCCAAAGAGTTGTGTGACAAGTTTGACATAAGGAGTTTCGCCACAGCCTGCGCATGCGCCTGAGAATTCGAACAAAGGCTTCTTGAATTGGCTGCCCTTGACTGTTGCTTGATTGAGAGGTGCACTTGTTTCTTTGAGTGACATTGCATAGTCCCAATTTGCTTCTTCTTCTGCGATTGCTTGATCGAGAGGAACCATCTTGAGTGCTTTTTCCTTTGCAGGGCAGACGCCAACACAGTTGTTGCAACCTGTGCAGTCGAAGGGGCTGACTTGCATACGATATTCATATTCCTTGAAGCCGATTGCAGGTTTTGTGACAAAGCCTTCGGGTTTGTCTTTGAGTTCTTCTGCTGTTGCAAGGATAGGACGGATTGTTGCGTGAGGGCAGACCAATGAGCAACGGTTGCATTGGATACAATTTTCTTGAATCCAAACGGGAACTTGAACTGCTACGCCACGTTTTTCAAACTTGGTTGTGCCTGTGGGGACAATACCTGAAGGATTGAATGCACTGACGGGGAGTTTGTCGCCTTCTTGTGCAGTGATAGGTGCGATGAATGCCTTGAAGTATTCGTCATTGGGGACGGGAAGGGGATCTGCACCGATTGTGGTTGTTGCCCAACTTTCAGGATAGTTGACTTCTTTGAGTCCTGCGATTGCATTGTCAACACATGCATAGTTCATTGCAACAACTGCATCGCCTTTCTTGCCGTATGTCTTTTTGATTGCTTCCTTCATATAACGTTCTGCATCGTCATAAGGAATGACGTTTGCAAGTTTGAAGAATGCTGCTTGCATGACGGTGTTGACACCCTTGCTTGTGCCAAGATCTTGGACGACTTTAAGACCATCGAGAGTGTAGAACTTGATGTGCTTTTGTGCAATTTGGTTCTTCATCTTTGCAGGGAGTCTGCTGTCCATTTCTTCAGGTGACCATTGGCTGTTGAGAAGGAAGATGCCACCATCTTTGAGATCTGTGAGCATATCGTAACGGAGCACGTATGATGAATTGTGGCAAGCAACAAAGTCTGCTTGGTCAATGAGGTATGTGCTACGGATGGGCTTGTCTGCAAATCTCAAGTGTGAGATTGTGATGCCACCTGATTTTTTTGAGTCGTATGAGAAATATGCTTGTGCATATTTGTCTGTGTGGTCGCCGATGATCTTGATTGAGTTCTTGTTTGCGCCGACTGTACCGTCTGAGCCAAGGCCGTAGAACTTGCATGAAATTGTGCTGGGTTCTGCTGCATCAATCTTTTCGCCAAGGGGAAGTGAAGTGAATGTCACGTCATCGTTGATACCAACTGTGAAGTGGTTCTTCTTTGCGCCTGACATGTTTTCATAGATTGCATTGACCATTGTGGGGTTGAATTCCTTGCTGCCAAGGCCGTATCTGCCACAAAGGACTTCTTTTGCAATGCCTTTTTCGCCCAGTGCTGCAACGACGTCAAGGTAGAGAGGTTCGCCAAGTGAGCCGGGTTCCTTTGTTCTGTCAAGGACTGTGATTGTCTTGCAGGTTGCAGGGATTGCATTGACAAATGCATCTGTGGGGAAGGGACGGTAAAGACGGACTTTGATGACGCCGACTTTGTGGCCTCTTGCATTGAGATAGTCAACTGTTTCGGTGACTGCTTCTGCACCACTGCCCATAAGGACGATGACTCTGTCTGCATCTTCTGCGCCATAGTAATCAACAAGGTTGTATTTTCTGCCTGTGAGTGCAGACACCTTGTCCATCATTTCTTGGACGATGCCGGGGACTGCTTCATAATGCTTGTTGGCTGCTTCTCTGTTTTGGAAGTAGATGTCGGGGTTTTGTGCTGTGCCTGCTTGATGAGGATGTTCGGGGTTGAGACCTCTTTCTCTAAATGCTTCGATTTCATCGAAATTGACGAGAGTCTTAATTTCGTCATAGTCGATTGCTTCGATTTTGCTCACTTCGTGTGATGTTCTAAAACCGTCAAAGAAGTGAAGGAAAGGCACTGATGATTTGAGTGTTGAAAGGTGTGCTACAAGAGCAAGGTCCATGACTTCTTGGACGCTGTTTGATGCAAGGAGTGCAAAGCCTGTTTGACGGCAAGCCATAACGTCTGCATGGTCGCCAAAGATGCTCAATGCATGTGCTGCAAGTGCTCTTGCTGAAACATGGAAGACACAGGGGAGAAGTTCGCCTGAAATCTTGTACATGTTGGGGATCATAAGAAGCAAACCTTGGCTGGCTGTAAAGGTGGTTGTCAGTGCACCTGCTGAAAGTGAACCGTGGACTGCACCTGCTGCGCCTGCTTCAGATTGCATTTCTGTGATCTTGACAATGTTTCCAAGAAGATTCTTTCTGCCTTGTCCTGCCCAATCATCGCAGTTTTCTGCCATGGGAGAAGAAGGTGTGATGGGGTAAATTGCTGCTACGTCAGAGAAAGCATATGCTATATGTGCCGCAGCGGTGTTACCGTCAATGGTCATTTTTTTGCTCATTGAATACCTCCATAATGTATCGCTTTTTTTTGTTGTCGATTGTAGATTTGCTTCGAGCAACCGAGCCGAAAAGAGATTTGGACTCATATTACTCAATGCGTTGAATATTATACTCTTTTAAGAGTAAATAGTCAACAGGAAAATGTTTGGTTGAGCAATT
>JAZRGC010000059.1:0-4752 GCA_045643985.1 Clostridia bacterium | reverse complement strand
GAGAGTGCATCAACGTCTTTGGGGATGATTATCCCACCCCTGACGGCACTTGTGTGAGAGATTATATCCACGTGACCGACCTTGCAGATGCACATATCCGTGCTCTTGAATATCTTAAGAATGGTGGCAAGTCCACCCACTACAATCTTGGCAATGGCAACGGCTTTTCAGTGAAGGAAGTCATTGACACTGTCGAAAAGGTTGTTGGCAAAGAAATCAAGCGCAATATGGTTGAAAGACGAGCAGGCGATCCTGCATCACTTGTTGCATCAAGTGAAAAGATCAAGAGAGAGTTAGGCTGGAAGCCTAAATTTGACAGCCTTGAAACAATTGTGGCATCTGCTTGGAAATGGCACAGCACCCACAAAGATGGTTTTGGCAAATAAAGGGGAAAATGAAATGAATGTTTCAAAAGCAGTGATACCTTGTGGTGGATTCGGCACTAGATTTCTGCCACAAACAAAAGTTATGCCCAAGGAACTTATGCCCATAGTGGACAAACCTGCTCTTTGGTATATTGTGGAAGAAGTGGCATCGGCAGGCATAACTGATTTGCTCATCATCATTGCAGATGGCAAGGAGTCAATCAAAAATTTGTTTGAGCCAAACGACAAACTCAACCGACATCTTGACAGCAAAGGTCTTGATGAGTTGAAAAGGCTTGCCAACAGAGATTTTGGTGTCAACGTATCATTCAGTGTGCAATCATCTCAAAAAGGCAGTGGAGATGCAGTGTATCTTGCCAAGGACTTTGCAGATGGTCAACCCATTGCAGTGCTTTTTGGCGATGACGTAATCTACACAGGGAGCAATGATAGCGCAGTCAAGCAGTTGATAGATGCCCACACCACCACAGGCAAAACTGTTGTAGGTGTGCAACGTACCACCGAAGAAGTTGCAAGACGTTGTGGGGTTATGGAAACTGTTGGCAAAGTGGACACAATCACTGAAATCAGTGGCATCATCGAAAAACCCACAGGAGATTTGCCAAGCGAGTTGGTTTCTCTTGGCAGATTTGTCATCACACCTGACGTGTTTGATGCAATCGAAAATACGGCACTCTCAAAAGACGGAGAGATTTATCTCACAGATGCAATCACAAAAGTCGCCAAGGAAAAGGGGGCAGTGGCTTGTGTCTTTGAGGGCAGAAGATATGACATAGGCAACAAACAAGGCTATCTTGAAGCAATTGTTGACTTTGCACTTCGTGACGACAATTTGAAGGATACATTCAAGGAATATTTGAAAACAAAGGTGTAAAAAATTCTATGGAATTTTGTGATATATGCGGAAGACAAGCCGTCACAAGTGAGTTTGCAGTTGTTGACGGACAAGGGGTGGAGATTTTCCTGTGCGACAAATGTCTTGAGTCTGCACTGCGAAAAGGTCTTTCATCTGCCGACCTTGTGCGCATAATCAAAAGCACCGATGGAAAATATTGTCCCGTTTGTGGCACAACCGAAAAGACCTTCCTTGAAAATTTCAGGTTTGGTTGTTCAAGTTGCTACGAATATATGCGAGAAATCGCCATTGCCACAGCCGACAAAGTGCAGGACAGCACAGTCCATACAGGCAAAGCACCAAGGAGATAAAATGGACAATTTGACAAAATTCAACGTTATATCTTCTCGCATTCGACTTGCAAGAAACATAGATGGCATAGCATTTCCGTCAAATCCCAAAGGGATTGACCACGACAAACGTATGCGCTTGCCAGATGGAATAGAGCGACTTTTACGTGGCACTTTTGATTACGACTATTTCCACTTGAAGGATTTGAGCGACATTCAAATCAAAGCCCTTGTTGAAAGGCACATTATATCCCCATCTCTTGTTCACAACAGACAGGAAGGCGCAGGGATTGTTGAAAGAAATGAGCGTCTTGCCTTTCTCATCAACGAAGAAGACCACATCCGTGAGCAATGTGTAGAGAAGGGCTTCAACCTTGGTGGAGCATATGAGAGATTGTCCAAGTTTGACGATATGATTGTCAACAGATTGCCCATTGCATACGACAATCAACTTGGCTTTTTGACCTCTTGTCCCACAAATCTTGGCACAGGTATGAGAGCATCAACAATGTTGTTTTTGCCTGCACTCCGTCACGCCAATGCCATCGAAGACACCGTGCGCGTATTCCGTGAAAGATATGGCTTGACCATGCGTGGCATATATGGAGAAGGAAGCAGTGCCCAAGGGGATGTATATCAACTTTCAAACACTCGCAGTTTAGGAGCAACGGAGTGGGAAATAATAGAGATAATTGAAAA
The DNA here is from genome assembly GCA_045643985.1 of Clostridia bacterium. Lineage (GTDB taxonomy): Bacteria > Bacillota > Clostridia > Christensenellales > CAG-917 > RGIG4097. The sequence continues at coordinate 2,482 of JAZRGC010000059.1, read as the reverse complement.
AGCAACTCTTGCAATGTGCAAAGCAGAAGACGTGGCAAGAGAAAGGCTTATGGCAGAAAAAGGCGATGAAATCAAGGATAGAATCCAATGCAGTTTCAACACTTTGTCCACTGCCTATTCACTGACCAGCGAGGCACTTATGTCCTTGATTGCTGACGTGAAACTTGGGGTTATATTTGGCATAGTGCCTTTGACGGACACAGCCCCCCTTGACAAACTTACGGTGTTGTTTTCAGCATCGTCACTTACATTGAAAATTGGAGAATGCGCCCCATCAGTCCGTGATATAACAAGGGCAAAGTTGGTGCGTGAAATTCTTTCGGAGGTAATTTGATGGATTTTTCCGTTAATCTTAAAGAAGCACTTGAAGTTGCAGGCAGTCTTGCAACAAAAACAGGTGGTATGGTATGCACCGAGCATTTGCTTTATGGCATCACTGCAATGACAGGCTCAAAAGGAAGCAAGTTTTTGCGCCCTTACGGCATCACTGCAGAGTATCTCATCAAGCACTTTTTCCCAAAGCCTGTCCGTTCAAGTGTGGAAATGTCCTCACGTGGACAACGTGCCATCGATGGCGCAAAATACGTTGCTGAGCAACTTCACTCATCATACGTTGGCACAGAGCACCTTTTGTATGCACTCATTGATGACAAATCATCTGTGGCAGTTATGCTCATAGAAACACGAGGAGTTGAAATATCCACCCTTCAAAGACAACTCTATGATTTTATCATAGGCAAAGAACAATCCAAGCAAGGCAAAAAAGCCCCTTCAACCATTGACGATATCCTTTCGGATTTCTTGTCAATGGCATTTGGTGGCAGTGTCACACCGGAAACATTCATCGGCAAAATGGAAATGCCTGCATCTGCACCCATAAGACAAGGCAGAGAGCAAGCAAAGCATAGTGTCAAAAAGGAAAACTCACTTGGCGAAGAACTTGACGGATTTGGCACAAATCTCAATGAAAAGGCAAAGGAAGGACGCCTTGACCCTGTCATCGGCAGAGGAAAGGAAATTGAACGTATCATCCAAATCCTTTGTCGCAGAACAAAAAACAACCCCATTCTTATGGGCGAGCCCGGTGTTGGCAAATCTGCAATCGTTGACGGACTTGCACAAGCAATTGTTGAAGGCAAAGTGCCCGATGTACTCCGTGACAAAATCATCTTTTCACTTGACGTGACAAGTATGGTTGCCGGCACAAGATACCGTGGCGATTTTGAAGAAAGACTCAAAAATGCACTCCGTGCAGTGCAGGAAAAAGGCAATATAATTTTGTTTATTGACGAAATCCACACCATTCTCAAAGCAGGAGCAACAGGAGAAGGTGGACTTGACGTTGCCAACATTATGAAGCCTATGCTCGCCAGGGGCGAACTGCAAACAATAGGCGCAACCACCATTGACGAATATCGCAAGCACTTTGAAAAGGATGCTGCATTAGAACGCAGATTCCAACCTATCTTGGTTGAGCAACCCACAGTGAGCGACACCATTGAAATCCTTGAAGGACTTCGTGAAAAATATCAAAACCATCACAAAGTGGAAATCACCGATGAAGCCATATCATCAGCAGCAATTTTGTCGGATAGATATATCACAGACAGATTCCTGCCTGACAAGGCAATCGACCTTATTGATGAAGCAGCATCAAGGAAGAAGATCATCCACTATACAACACCCCCTGAAATCCGTGCCCTTGAAGACAAAATCAAGCAAGTGGAACTTGACAAGAGCGAGGCATCACGCAGAGAGCAATATCAAAAGGCAGACAAACTGAAAGCCGAAAGAGATGCACTCATTGAAGAAAAGGAAAAGGCAGAGATTGAATGGAGAGAAAAGTGCAAGGACATCAAACTTTCAATAGGGGAAGATGAAATTGCAGAGATAGTGTCTGGATGGACAGGCATACCTGTCAAACGTATCACAGAAGGGGAAAGCGAAAAACTTGCTCGACTTGAAGACGTCCTTGCAAAGAGAGTTGTAGGACAAGACGAGGCAGTGGGGGCAGTTGCAAAGGCAATCAAACGTGCAAGAGCAGGGCTCAAAGACCCCAAACGTCCCATTGGCTCATTTATATTCCTTGGACCAACAGGCGTTGGCAAAACCGAACTTACCAAAGCACTGGCGGAGGCTATGTTTGGAGATGAAAACTTGATGATTAGAGTTGATATGAGTGAGTATATGGAAAAGCACAATGTATCTCGACTCATTGGCTCAGCCCCCGGATATGTAGGATTTGAAGAAGGTGGCCAACTGACCGAAAAGGTGAGAAGAAAGCCTTATTCAGTGATTTTGTTCGATGAAATCGAAAAGGCACACCCCGATGTATTCAACATACTCTTGCAAATCCTTGAAGACGGCAGACTGACAGACAGTCACGGCAGAGTGGTTTCATTCAAGAATACAGTCATCATACTCACGTCAAACATTGGCGCAAGTGAAATTTCAAAGATGAAAGCCCCCCTTGGTTTCAGTG
>JAZRGC010000058.1:0-8005 GCA_045643985.1 Clostridia bacterium | reverse complement strand
GATATATTATTTTAAAATATTTAAGTTAGATTGACACGTATTGACAACATAATGCAATAGTTTTATACTTAAACTATGAAAACAATACTCTCAAACACAACAAAAGGATCAATTTTGGGCATTCTTGAAGAAGTCAAGAAGTGTCTTGCCAATGGCGAGGAATGCATCATTCTCACTGCCGACAGAAACGTTGCCAATATGGAAAAGGTTGTCCTTGGCAATCTCAAAGAGTGTGGGGCAGAATTCAGGGTGAACAATATGTCTTTCACCAGATTTTGTGCACGTACAATGGGGGATAGCATCAAACGTTGCTTGACACCCGAAGGCTCAGTTATGCTCCTTGCAGATGTCATCGAAAAGTGCAACAAGGATTTTGTCTATTACAGCCGTGTGCGCCCCGATAGCCTTGCAGGAGAAGTGTATGCAGCCTTGACTGCATTGAGAAGCAGTGGTGTTTCAAGCGCAGACCTTAGAGAAAAGGCAGAAAAAATGCCAAAATCATTGAAGAATAAAGCCACAGACCTTTCTTTGATGTATGACGGCTATCTTGAAGCCCTTGCCGACAGACGTGATGACAGCACAACACGTCTTGAAGCCTGTGCAAAGTTTTTGACAGAAAATCCATCAAAGTACAGTGGTTTCAACATTTTTGTGGTGGGGATGAACGATTTCAATCGTCCACAATTGCAAGTCCTTGAAGCCTTGGACAAAGGCGCAAAATCATTGACGATTGGACTTGTCAGTGGTTTTTCAAATAGAAACAAGAGAGTATATCCCGAAGCAATGGTTGCCAAAGTCAAAGCCTTGTCTAAAAACAAGAGCGCAGGCGAGCCGTATTTTGAAAACATCTCAAAAGTGCAAAAATCCATTGGGGAAAATCTTTTCTCATACGAAAATCTTCCTGCAAGAGAGGTTGTTGAAGTTGGTGACTCCTTGTCAATCAAGAAAGCACTGACAAGACAAGATGAAGTGTTGTATGTTGCCCTTGACATTGTCAAAAAGATTATGAACGGGGCAAGATATAAGGACTTTGAAATCCTTGTGGGCAACGAGGAATATTTTTCAATCATAAGAAATGTTTTTGATAGATATGGCATTGCATACTACATAGACCAAAAGGAACTGCTTCAAAGACAAACAAAGGCAAAGTATATTTTGTCTGCACTTGCAGTCATCACAAAGAATTATCGCAACGAAGAAGTCCTTGACTTTGTCAAAAATCCTTTGTTTGAGTTGACTCTTGCCGATGATGAAAATATGTCAAGAGAGGACAAGATTTTCCGATTTGAAAACTATGTCCTTGAATACAATGTGAATTACAGCAAATTCTTGTCCCCATTTGACTGTGGCAGTGAAGAAAAATTGCAGGTGGCAGAAGAAGTGCGCAGTGCCCTTGTCAGCGCTCTCAGTGCCCTTGGTGGAAATGAAACAAGGTCGATGGCAGACATTGTGAAGGGTGTCCGTGATCTCATTGACAACACTAAGGATGCTTGGGATGAGCACGTTGAAATGCTTTCAAAGGAAAGTGAATACTTCAAGAAATGCTCCGAGCAAGTGGACAGCAAAATCAATGCAATCCTTGATGAAATCGAAGGAGTTTTGGCAGGGGAAAGCACCCTAGAAAAGTTTGACACAATTCTGCATTCAATGCTTAAAACATTGAAGATTGCGCTTATGCCCACATTCCTTGACTCAGTGTTTGTTGGGGATATATCCAGCAAGTTTACAGGCAATGGGGATTTGTACGTTTTGGGTGCAAATTCTGGTGCATTGCCTACAGAAAGCGAAGGTGGTGCAATCATCACTGCCAAAGACGAAGAATTGTTTAAGGAAGCCGGCATCAGTGTCTATCCAACACAAAGAGATCGTATCAACAAAGGCTTGTTTACACTCATAGACATTCTTTCAAGTTGTACAGGGCAACTGACCATTTCATACAGTTTGTCAAGTGCAGGTGGAGCACTGAATCCTTCATCAATCATACTCCAAATGAAAGGTATGTTCAAAAAGAATGGCGAGCCTATTGAAGCCGAGCAAATATCCTTTGACAATCTTCGTGCATCGATGATTTCAACAGATGAACTCAGTGCGATGTTTGCAGGCAAGGACAAGGGTATGCACAGCCTTTTGACCTATGCTGAATCTGGCAGAGCAACAGAAAGTGATATGGAAATATATCGCACAGTGTATAGCGCTCTTGACGATGACAAGAAGGAAGTTTTGCACAAAAATAGACAAGTACCTGAAAAGATAGAAAATGCGCAAATCATCACAAAAACAAGTTTAAGTAGGCTCGAACAATACTTTAAGTGCCCATATGGTTATTTTCTTAATTACACCCTTGGATTGAACAGGCGCAACGAAGGGGAAGTGGAAAACTTTGATGCAGGCACAATTCTCCATGCCGTGTTTGAAGATTTCTTCACAAAACTACGTGATGGTGTAAAGGACGGCAGTGGCAAGAGAATGATGACAAGAGAAGATGTTGAAGGTGTTGCCACAGTTGCTTTTGACAAGTTTATAAACAGTGATGAACGACTTCAAAGAATATATGAAAAGCCTGACATTCATCGCTTGTTTGACAGGTTGAAAAAGGAAGGTGTGCGCACCTGCAAGGACTTTTTTGAAATATCACTCCACTCAAAATTTAGACCGGAATACTTGGAAGTGGAATTCATCAGCAAGGAAGAAGCAGAAAAGAAATATGGTTGGACAATCAAGGATAGAGTTTTGTTTGAGCCAATAGTCCTTGACCTTGATGATAGGCAGGTTGAAATCCGTGGAAAGATTGACAGGGTTGACTCATATGAAAACAAGTTTGTCATCTTTGACTATAAGACCTACAAGAGCGCAGACTTGTCCGAATCGGAGATTTATCACGGGGAAAAACTGCAACTTTATATCTATGCAAAAGCAATGAAAGACAACATTGGCAAGGATGTTGTCGGTGTGTTCTATTTGCCAATTTTTGCAGGGTTCAACAAAGGCGATGAGCGAAGATATGGCTACAAAGGACAAATCAGCGACAACGAGAAAATCCGTGGCGAGATTTTTGGTGAGTTGCCAGAAGGTGTCACGTCAACATTCAAGCAGACATCAGTGCTTCCAAATCCACGAGCCAACAGCACTAAGGCAAGTACATTTTTGAACAATGACGGCTTTGAAGCAAGAAGCAATTATGCAATCGAACTTGCAAAGGAAGGCGTCAAGGAAATTGAAAGTGGATATATCAAGCCCAGTTATATCAAGGCAGGTCAGGGTTGCGAATCTTGCGAGTTTAAAAAAATCTGCGCATATCGTGATATGAATCCAAGAGAAAAGTACAAGGTTGACAGCAAAATCTTTGACGAGTTCAGCCCACAATCTCAAAAAGATAGTGAAGCACCCAAGGCAGAAGGGGGACAGGAATAATGGATGACAAAAATCTTCAACAAATAGATGAAATGGCAGTTGTCAAACCTGTGACGTTGACAAAAGAGCAAGAGCGAGCAATCAAAGCAAAAGGTCTTGTGATGGTTTCGGCATCTGCAGGATCGGGCAAAACTCATACAATGCTTGAAAGGATCATCCATCTCATTGATGAAGGAGTGAGCCTTGACAAAATGCTCATTCTTGTTTACAACGAAGCCAATGCAAGTGAACTTAGAGAGAAAATCCGTGGCAAACTTTTTGAAATGGCTTGTGAAAGCATAGGAGAAAAGGCAGAAGTATATCGCAAGCAACTTGACGAGATTGCCTTTTCAACCATTTGCACAATACACGCATTTTGCCGTAGCGCACTGAAAAAGAATTTTGAAGCAATAGGCATCAATCCTGACTTTGACATTCTTGATGAAACTGCGCACAAAGTGTACATAAACAAGGCACTTGACAAAACCATTGAGGAGTATGCCGAAAATGGAGATGACAAGTTTCTTGAAATGCTTTCGATTTTTGAGTCGAAAAGGACGGAAGAAAACATCCGTGACAACGTTGTAAAACTTTACGAAAGAATGGATGTTCAATCGAGCCTTGAAGATTTTATCAACGCAATCAAGGACAATTACTCATCACGTCAAAAGTTTGATGACATAATTTGGAATAGAGCCATCGACAAGTTCCACAAGATTGTTGCAGTGGCAAGAAGCATTTATCCTGTCATCGAAAAGGAAAACGTGAAGGGATACATCAAGCGTTTTTGTGATATTTTTGACATGGAAGCATATTTTGACAGCCGTGATGCAAAAAATATCCGTGAAAAGTTTGAGGAAATCAAATCACAACGTCCAACAATAAAGAAAGAGTTGTCTGTGGCAACCACTGCCAAAAAGTGCAGTTCGTCAGCAAAGGACTTGATGGAAGAAATCTCAATCCTTTATGCAGACAACAATTACTGCAACAAAGTATTTGAGCAAAACAAGGCGTACGTTGAAAAACTTGTTGAGATAACCTTGCACTTTAAGGAAACTCTTGAAAAGATGAAGGAAAGCGACAACGTGATGAGTTTCAGTGACCTTGAACACGGCGCAGTGAAACTTATCAACAACGGTGTTGACATTGGAGAAGATTATGACTATGTGTTTGTTGATGAATATCAAGACGTCAACGGAGCACAGGAATATATCATAAAGCACCTTGTCAAAAAGGAAGCATTTATGGTTGGGGACGTGAAGCAAAGCATTTATGGCTTCCGTCTGTCAAATCCTGAAATCTTCCTTGCAAGACAGGACTACTATGAAAATCATCAAGAAGACGGCATAATTGAAGCCCCTATTTTCTTCAAGGATAATTTTAGAAGCGACAATGCAGTGTTGAAGTTTGTCAACGACATATTCGATTATGCAATGACTGTGGAGTCTGCCGGTGTCAATTATACAAAGGAAGGCAGATTCAACGAAGTAAGCAAGGAAGAAAGGCGTGAAGGCAAGGTTGAAGTCCACATTTTTGAAGATGAGGACAATGAAACAAAGGATGCAGAAGGTCTATACAAACTTCAAGAGCACTCCAATGCCGAAAAAGTGAAATCGGCAGAAGAACAAGAAGGGGAGTTTATTGCCAAAAAGATTTTGGAATTGAGATCAAGCGCATGTTTCACTCTCAAAAAGAAAAAACCTGACGACAAAGACAAACGACAACTTGATTGGGATGACTTTGCCATTCTTTTCCGTGGCAGAAATAGAGTGTCAAACACAATCATTGAAGTGTTGAAACGCAATGGCATCCCTGTTGACGAAGGCTCGTTTGCCAAAGAAAACGATCCTGCCGAAACTGAATTTGTTAATATGCTTCAAGTCATAGACAATCCAAGACAGGACTATGCCCTTGCAGGATATATGTTGTCATATCTTGGTGGCTACACCGAAGATGAGTTGAATGTAATAGTCCAATATGCAAAGGAAGTGCAATCACAAGAGCAAGGCAAAAAGCGTGTGCCTCTTGACTTATATGACAAGGTTTTGATGTGCGGAAAATTGGCAGACGACCTTGCAGACAAAATCAACAAAACACTTGCCACTCTCAAAGGATATAGAGTTGTTGGCAGTTATATGAGTGTCAAAGGCTTGGTGGAAAGGATAATTGCCGACACAGGCTATGATGCCTATCTATATTCAAAGAGTGAAGCAATAGGCAATAGTTTCAACAGTTATCTCAAGAGCATAAGCGAAGACAGTGTCACTTTGTCCAAGTATTTGAGAGAATACAAGGAAGGTGGCAGAGAAACAAAGGGCAGAACTGAAGGTGGAGATAGAGTGCAAGTGAGCACGATGCACTCATACAAAGGTCTTGAAAAGCCTGTCATATTCTTGCCCGGCTCAAACTTTGTGCCAACAAAGATAACAAAGGAAAAACATATCAAGAGCAGTGATGGTGTCACATTGCCCGACCTTTCTCTTGACGCCAATGGTGCAATTGGCATGAGTTACTTCGATGTTGACGGAAGAATGAAGGATAGCAACACCGTGTCAAACAAGGCAATCCAGATCCTATCCTTTGAAAAAGAACATAGAGAAGAAATGCGCCTTTTGTACGTTGCTCTCACGCGCGCACAGAAAAATATGTATATAACAGGCACTTGCTCCACAAAGGAAGGCAAGGACAGATTGCCCTTCAATGTTGAAAACGTGTCAAAGAAATTTGTGTGCGAGCCCTTTGAAAGTGAGATGAATCTTCTTTCATATGTGTTTACTGCAATCAATAGGGGCACACTTACGGATTGCAATTTGACATTGCACCCCTCAAGGCAAGAAAAGGCGGAGGCTCAGTGCAGTCAACCCTTCTATGAAATTATTGGCGAAAAGACTGCTTTTGAAAAAGAGTTGGCAAAGGCAATTGAAAATGCGCAAAATTTCAAATATGCCCACGATGATGAAACTCGATTCTCAATGAAGTATAGTGTCACAGCCATCAACGCAGAAGAAATGAAGGACTTGTCCCCCACATTCCCAACTCACGAAGATGATGCCCACGATGAATACGATGTGAGCATAACAACAGTGGGCACAACATATCACAAGATTATGGAGCATATAGATTTTGCTTTGGACAATCTTGCAGACGTGACAAGTGCCATAGACAAAATGGTGGAAGACGGCATCATCACTGCCGACCTTAGAGCAATTGTCAAAGACCACGAAGTGCTGTCTGCATTGATGAATCCCATCATCAAAGAGTGTGCAGGGGAGAGATGCTATCACGAGCAACCCTTTGTCATGTATGTCCCTGCAAAAGACGTCTTTGACAACACAAATTCCACAGATAAAGTCCTTGTGCAAGGCGTCATAGACCTGCTTGTTGACGGCAAAAAGAAATATATCATCGATTTCAAATATTCTTCTCTCAGCAGTGCAGAAGCACGAGAAAGATACAAAAAGCAACTTAATCTATACAAAATGGCATATAAAGTGTCGTTTGGAAAAGAAATTGACAAAATTGTCCTTTTATCCTTGAAAAATGGCGAAAGTTTTGAGTTGTAAAATCGACCTTTTTTAGCAAAAAAGGTTGCAATTTTTCGCGTGTGTGGTATAATTTCAATAGTTATTCTATTTATTAGGAGCAAAGAGATGGAATTTTTTGAAAAAATCTTTGACGGAATCGCATCGCTTTCTGCAAAGTTGCCAGCAATGGACGTGAAGGCAATCTTCATCATCGCATTGTGCGCAATCAGCGCAATCGGCATCATCATTGGCCTTACATATTTGGGTTCATCAGCACTCAAAATGAAACGTGCTTCAAAAGGCATCAAGAAATATCTTGCCAATGTCAATGAAGTCAACGAAGACAATGCAGGCGATTTTACAGCAACTTGCTTTGGCAAAAAGTGCCCCGTTGCATTGAGAGAAGGCTGGGATGAATATGTTGGCATCCGTTACGGCTTCCCCAGTGAAATGGTGTCAGAAAACAGAGTTTTCGACAAAGAAGTCAAAAAGATCAGTTATGCAAGAGCAAACATTTTCATTGCAATCGCACTTGTTGTGACAGCACTCCTTGCATTCTGGGGATTTGGTTGCCTTGCAACAGCAGAAATCGGTGTCATCATTGGCGCAGGTCTTTTGCTCTCAGCAATCATCTATCTCATCCTTGTCATCGTCGCACGTAAGGAATACACAAAATCACGTGAACTGTTCTACGATATGCAAGATGACCTTGACTCAAAGGTTGATTTCCATGTTGAAAACAGTTATGCAGCAGACACATCACCTCTTGTTGAAATGTCAGCAATCATTGATGACATCATTGCTCGCAATGAAGAAAAAGAAGGTGAAATGCCTGTTGAAGACGAATATCTTGATGGCGAAGTCATCGAAGATGAATGCATAGAAGATGCAGAAATCATCGAAGATGAAATTGCTGAAGAAGCCGTTGAAGAAGAAGTGGCAGAAGAACTTGCTGAAGATGCAACAGCTGATGTCGAAGACGAAGCAGTTGAAGAAATCGCCGAAGAAACTCAAGAAGAATTGGAAGAAGGGGAAGAAGACGATATGTTTGGAAGAAGAAAGAAAGCAAGAGAAGCAGCACAACAAATTCC
>JAZRGC010000057.1:0-5913 GCA_045643985.1 Clostridia bacterium | reverse complement strand
AAGCGGTCTTAGGAAGACAAATCCTTGATGCAACTCCTTGGCTCACAGAACGACATGGCTACGATCCGACTTTTTGATGATTTTGTTGTTATTCTGCGTCTGTTGTTTCTTGGACGGGTGCATCTTCAACAGGTGCATCTTCAACGGTTGTTTCTTCTGCAGGTGCATCTTCTGCTTTTGTTTCGGTTGAGAGAATTTCGTTGATGTCATCAATCCACAAAATCTTGTCTTTCATGATGAGTGTGATAAGGTCGATGATGAATACAACTTCGCCACCTACGAGTGTCACAACAACTGCAAGGACCATGCCAAGTGAGTTGTCTTGGAGAGCACTTTTTGAGAAGCGATAAAGGCCTGCAGGGATTGCCCAGAAGAAGCAGAGAAGAACCTTTGCCCATGTGGGGATTGATTCATACCATTTGATATACTTTGTTGCAAAATCTTTCATTGTAAATCTCCTTACAAATTATTCTTTTATTTATATGCTTTTGTGCATCAAATTTTAACAAAATTGTTTAGCGCAAGATTATTTTCATTGGAATTAATCTTGGTTTTTTTCTTTTTTGTTTTTCTTATGCTTTTCAGTTTTTGCCTTTTTGGGATTGTTAAACCACAATATCTTGCCACAAATGAGAAGTGTGATTATGTCGATGAGGAACAAAATTTCTCCAAAGATAAGAGTGAAAACAATTGCAAGTGCCATGCCTGCTTCACTGTCTGCAAGTGCGCTTTTTGAAAAGCGATAAAGTCCTGATGGAATTGCCCAGAAGAAGCAAAGAAGCACCTTTGCCCAAAGTGGCATTGAATCGAACATGTCAACGTATTTTGATGCAAAATCTTTCATTGGTAATCTCCTATTAAATTGATGATGTTAATTTGGTTTATTTTCGAGCATTGAATTTGTCAATGCAGTCTTCCATTGTCAAGCCCTTTTTGTTTTTGTCAACTGTTGAGTTGAACTTCAAAGGGTTGCTGTTTGTATATGTGCAGAATCGAATGGTATGACCGTTGTCTTCCATTGGTGCGCCCACTTCGGTGCAGGTCCAATTGTCAAGGTCGTCAAGATTGTCAAAGAACACCGTTGCTTCGCCATCGCTGTCAACCTTTGTGATGTAGGCAGTGTCGCAATAGGGGAGCAGAGTATGATACATCATTGCCCCACCAATGACATAAACTTCGTTGTCCTTTTGAGCATAGACTTGTTCAAGTAGTTCGTCAAGGGAAGTGGTCAGGATATACCCTTTGTTTATGGCATCAAAAATGTCGCCATTAGGGTTGAGCACGATGTTTGTGCGATTTTTGAGAGGCATACCATTTGGAAGGGAGCGCAGGGTGTTTGCGCCCATAACAACCACCTTGCCCTTGGTGTGCTCAACAAAGTGTTTCATGTCAAGTTTCAAGTCAAAGAGCAGTCCGTTGTTTTTGCCAATGCCCCATAGTTTGTCAACTGCAACAATAAGTTTCATACATCACCTACACAGCCACTTCAATCTTGTCTTCAAGGGTGTTGAACTCATATCCTTCAAGTTTGAAGTCGTCAACAGTAAAATCGTAAAAATCCTTGATTTCGGAGTTTATCCACAATTTTGGTGCAGTAAACTGCTTGTTTTGCAAAATCTTCTCAACAATAGGCACGTGTCTATCATAGATGTGAGCGTCTGCAATGACGTGCACGAGTTCACCAACTTCAAGCCCACTGACTTGTGCAAACATATGGACGAGCACTGCATATTGCACCACGTTCCAGTTGTTGGCAGTGAGAGTGTCTTGACTGCGTTGATTGAGTATTGCATTGAGTTTGCCGTCCACAACATTGAAGGTCATTGAATATGCACAAGGGTAGAGATGCATTTCATGAAGGTCCTGAAAGTTGTAGATATTGGTCATAATACGGCGTGATGAAGGATTGTGTTTCAAGTCATAAAGCACTCTGTCAACTTGGTCAAATTCCCCTTCGGGATAAGTGTGTTTGACACCAAGTTGATAGCCGTATGCCTTGCCGATTGAGCCTGTTTCGTCAGCCCAACTATCCCATATATGTGAGTTCAAATCCTTGACGTTGTTTGACTTCTTTTGCCAAATCCAAAGGATTTCATCCACGGCAGACTTGAAAGCAGTGCGACGAAGTGTGATGATGGGAAATTCCTTTGCAAGGTCATATCTATTGACGATGCAAAACTTTTTTATGGTGTGTGCAGGAGTGCCGTCAAGCCATTTTGGACGAACGGGAAGATTGGTGTCCCAAACACCATTGTCAAGGATTTCTCTACAAGTATCAATGAAAATTTTGTCTGCAATGCTCATAGTTGTCTTACGTATTTATTCTCTTATAATCAATTTGTCGTTGAGTGATTTCATAAGTTTCAAAGGGAACTTGACCACCTTTCTGTCATAAGTCACAAGGCCGTTGATTTCTTCTTCTACGTCACTGACCTGAGTATAGACTGTTGCAGAAAGTCCTTTGTCAACAAGGGGGATGATGCTCTTTTCATAGAGTTTTGTAAATCCTTCTGCAAGGGCATCGGTGGTTTTGTACACTTTGTAGCCGAATATCTTGTTGGGTGAGAACATATGTTCCTTGACGGGCAAGGAGTAGCCACCAAACTCACTGAGCACGTAGCAACGATTGTCCTTTCTTGGCATGGTGATAGGCTTGAAATAGATGTGGCGTGATTTGAGATCACTTGAATCCTTGCCTTGATCATTCCAACCACTGACACTGTCGATGATACGTGTGGGATCAATCTTCTTCATTTCTTTTGTGATGCGCACGGAGTCAAATTGTCCCCAACCTTCATTGAAGGGCACCCACACTGAGAGAGAAACAACGTTTTTGAGATAGTTCATTGTTTCACGTACTTCGTTTTCGAACTCAATTCTGCCTGCTTCGTTGTCACGAGCAAGTTTTTTGTATTGAGATGGATTGTCATCCTTTATGTGCTTTTCAAGGAAAGCAAGGAAACCGATGTACAAGAAGTTGTATTTTTCTCCACCGGACACCATATCTTGCCACACAAGAATGCCTTCCTTGTCGCAGTGATAGTACCAACGAAGTGGTTCGATTTTGATGTGTTTACGTATCATATTGAAGCCCATAGACTTGACCAATTTCACGTCATATTCAAGGGCTGCATTTGCTGGGGGAGTGAGCATACCGTCTGCCCAATAGCCTTGGTCAAGGACACCCTTGTGGAAATAAGGCTTGTTGTTGAGCCCAAGACGTTTGAAACCCAAACTGTCGGTGACGATGCTGAATTTGCGCATACCAAAATAGGATTTTACAATGTCATCGCCCACTTTTATGATTATATCATAAAGTTTTGGATTTTCAGGACACCACAACTCATAGTCCTTCATTGAAATCACTGCCATATCACGATCGCAAGATACTTTTGAGAGTGTAACTCCGTTGTCTGCAACAATGATTTCTGCAAGTGCTCCCTGTGGCTTGTCAAGACGGACAAATACACAGTCGTTGTCAATGTCAGGGATGAGTGTCAAGTCTTTGAGATATGTTTCAGGCACACTTTCAAGCCAAACACTTTGCCAAATGCCTGATTGAGGTGTGTACCAAATTTTTCCGTTTTTCAGTGCTTGTTTACCACGTGAGTGATATGACGTATCACTAGGGTCTGTGACAACCACATCAATGGTGTTTTCGCCTGCAAAAATAACATTTGAAATGTCAAAAGAGAAGGGGGTGTATCCACCAAAGTGCTCGCCAACAACTCTGCCATTGATTGTCACCTTGCAAGCATAGTCAACTGCGCCAAAGTGAATGAATGTTGTTGCCTTGATAAATTCACTTGGCACGTTGAAGGTGCGATGATAATAGAGCACATCATTCGGCAAAACAATTGTGCCTTCAGGAAGCCCTGAAAGCAATGACTCAGGTGAAAATGGCACAAGGATTTCCCCTTGATAGCCGTCAAATCTTTCACTGTTACGGTAGATTGCATATTGCCACTTTCCGTTGAGAGTCAAATAACTGTCACGTTGAAATTGTGGACGTGGATATTCGCTTAATGGAGTTTCGCCCACTTCAAATGGGGTGCATAATCTTGTGGTTTTTCTCATAGTCAAATCAAAGTGTTATTGTGAGTATTGTTTGGCCGTCAAGGGATTTGATGACAACCGTTGAATCCTTGTAGATTGCATAGGTGGGTGCACTGCCGTCTTTTGGCATTGCAATTGAGCCAACACAGACGTAATGGACACCATCAACAACTGTGTGGCAAGGCACGTGGAAATGTCCGTAAAACACCACATCTCCATTGACTGCCTTCTCTGAAGGCAAGTCAGGGTTTACTTTGTGTCCGTGAGTGAAAAAGATGTGTCTATCTCCGTCCTTTACGGCAAAGTCATTTCTTATTTTGAAAGGGGAAATCATTTGGTCAACTTCGCTGTCGCAGTTGCCTTTGATGATGTCAAACTTGCCCATTCTTTCTTCGAGAAGTCCTTCAACCTTCATAGGAGCATAGTCCTCAGGGAAGGGGTTTCTTGGTCCATGGTTGTAGGTGTCGCCAAGAAGGATAATGTGGCTTTTCTCCTTGTCACCGTCAACAATCTTGAAGAATTTATCTATGGAAGCAAAGCCCCCGTGTATGTCTGATGCAATGTAGAGTGTTTTCAATTTTATCGCCTTCCGTTTCTGTCATCATATCTATCGTCATAGCCACGGTCACGTCTGTCATCATAACGGTCATAACCACGGTCATCACGATCATCTCTGCGCCTATCATCATAGCCACGATCACGTCTATCATCGTATCTGTTGTCGTAGCCACGGTCATCACGATAGTTTCTGTCATCGTATGGTTGACGGCGTGAGTAATCTCTTTCTCTGTCGTAACTGCGATCACGGTCATAGTCCATTTCTTCTTCACGACGAGTGCGCATTGCATGGCGATCATAGTTGGTTCTTTCGCTTGCTCTGCCGGGCTTGAAAATCATGATTGCAATGATGATTGCAGGCACAGCAATGCCAATGATAAGGACTATACGGAGAATCACTGACTTGTCAGTGCTATTGTTACCACCAATAGTGCCCTTGTCAGGTGTTTGATTGAGCAAGCCCTCACGTTCTGCAAGAGCAATGGGATGATATTGGACGTTTGAAGAAGTGAAATTATCCTTCAATGCACTGCCACAAACAGTGATGTCATCCTTTGAGCATTGCACAAAGAAGTTGACGTCATTGACACCAATGAGTTTCACTGTCCAACCATCACGTGTGTCAACTGTTTGACCTTTGATTGAAAGGGTGATGCCTTCCTTCAAAAGAAGACTTTGAGGCAAGATATTGTCTGCATTTGCACCACTTGGCAATGTGTCAATGATCATTGTGTCATCTGCCATAACCACGGCATCAACACCTTGGATGTCCAAAGTGTAATAAGTTGTGCCCAATGTGATTTGTTTGACAACAGGGTAGTAATAACTTTCCACAAGATAGAAAAGAGTTTCTCCGTTGCCATTGTCTTTGACTGCCACTTGTGTTTGACCTGCAAACTCATTGTTTTTCAAATCTGCAGGGGCGATATAGACGTAGGAAACTGCATCATCTGCCAATGCCACATCTTGTCCACAACCAAAACCCCACATTGAAAATGTGAGTGTCAGGACAAATGCAATTGTAAAGAATGTAAGAAATTTTTTCATAGCCATAATATTTTACTATATATATAGACAAAAATAAAGAGTTTAGTCCAAAAAACTTTAAATTTTTCCTGTCAATGAGTTGGATTTTGATGTTGGACAACTGCAAGGCAACGTCTTTTTCAAGGGCTAAGCGAAAAAAATTAACATAGTTAAAGTTGTCAAAATGAAAAAAGTTGGCAGTAACCATTGATTTTTTTCGTTTTTGTAGAGTATGGTCGAGATATGGAAACCGAAATCATCAAAAAAATACTC
>JAZRGC010000056.1:0-8065 GCA_045643985.1 Clostridia bacterium | reverse complement strand
TGTTACATGGCAGCTTAACAAAAAAACCTTTTTACAATAAAAAATAATGAAGTCACTAGAACATCTAGTGACTTCATTATTCAATAAATCGCTTATAAACTTGTAAAGAAAGATTCATTTATTTCAAATATCTTTATTTCACTAACACCTAAGCCTAGTTCTGCAAGTTTATCTATAAATTCTTCGCCATCAATCAAGTCAATTTGCTTCTTGCTTGATATGCATGCTTCTTCCTTTGCTGCTTTGGTAAAAGTTCCAGTTGTTATAAAAATTCCTTTTTCAATAGAACTATCTAAAGATCCACGGAAATTGCGTATCTCTGGCGATCCGACTGCGCCATGATATCTTTTACACTGAAAGGCGATATTAAAGCTTAAAATGCCATTAATCTTAAGTTTTCCATAACCATCAATGCCACCATCGCCCGATTTTGCTGTCACTATAACATCTGAAAATCCACATTCACGCAGTAATCTTTGTGTTAAGCGCTCAAAAGCATAAGGATCCATATTTTGTAATATTTCTGATAGTTTTTTTCTCCATGGCAATTCTTCTTCTGGGACATCTTCTATAATTTCGTTGACAATAATCTTTGAAGCGTTTTTTTTGCCTAATCCTTTATTACGACAATTTTTATCTATATATTCCCCATTTACCGAATCTGTGGATGTAAAAGCAGGTGTTATTGACCATACTGATCTAGCGCTGTTCTCAATTGCACCATAATTTTTGAGCAAAGTTCTTGCCCATGCACATCTATAATCAACCTCAGATATGCTACTGCTGCCAAGATGGGGCTTATCAAGTACATCATCATCGAGTTGCATCAGAACTGCTACTTTATTATTAATTTCATCATTTTTACCAGAACCTCCTAGGTCTTTTAGGGCTTTAAAGGTGAATTCAATCAATTGTGCATAATTTGGGATAATACTGTTCATTTTCTGATTAACTTCCTCTATTATATTGTTATAAACAAATATTACAATAATATCGTATTAAAGTCAATGCAAAAAGAAAAACACTTCCTCATGCAGAAGTGTTTTTCGTATGCGAGATTAGTCTGTAAGCCGAGTTCTGTCTTGAACGGTCATCTATCTAGGCGATATGTTGCCATATCGCTCAAGCGACTTGTGGAGCGAGCGGGCAACTCATATGCTCCGTGTCTTGCATCGGGTGGGGTTTACATCACGCCTCGTCACCGAATTGTGGGTGAGCTCTTACCTCGCCTTTCCATCCTTACCCAAAGATTTGGGCGGTTTTTTTCTGTTGCACTTTCCTTAAAGTCGCCTTCACAGGTATTTCACCTGCACCCTTGCCCTATGATGCTCGGACTTTCCTCACGGTATTTCTACCCCGCGACCGTCCGGCTAACTCGCTAGAGTATCTTAACACATACTGAACTCGTTTGCAACGATTTGCACAAAAAAAACAAGCATTTGACCGCTTGTTTTTTTGATAAATTATTTAGCAATCGATTTTTTATATCTTTCTGCCCATGCTTTCATTTCTTTCGCATGTGGTATTGCATGGACTGAGTAGTCTTTGCCACCAATAAGTCTTGCAACCTCATCTGTGTCATCTTCAAGCAGGTTGAGATGGGTGTTGGTTTTGCCATTTTCTGTGGATTTTGCAATGAGGAAATGGTGATCTGCCATAGCAGCAAGAGATGGCATATGTGTGACGGCAATGACTTGACGTTTCCGTGAGATATTGCACATTTTTTCAGAAACAACTGCAGATATATTGCCAGAGATTCCGGTGTCAATTTCGTCAAATATCATTGTGCCAATGTTGTCTACGTCTGCAAGAATGTTTTTCAATGCAAGCATAAATCTTGACATTTCGCCGCCTGAAATGATTTTTGCAAGTGGTTTGAGAGGTTCACCAACGTTGGGTGAAATCAAAAATTCAATTTCATCTGCGCCTGATGATGTGCATTCATCTGCATTGGCTGTAGAAATAATTTGAACTTTGAAGGTGCTTCCACTCATGCCCAAATCACTAAGTTCTGTAAGAATGTCCTTTTCAAACTTGTCTGCGATTTTCTTTCGTGACAATGTAAGATTGTTGCATGCATTTTCAAGAGCCGTTGATGCCTTTTTGAGTTCTGCATCAAGCTCCAAAACTCTATTTCCAGCATTAGACAACCTAGAATACTCGTCAACTGCTTTATTGTAGAAGTCAACAAGTGCATTGTAACTGCCACCATATTTTCTTTGAAGCATGCGAACAAGTTCAAGTCTTTCCTCAATTTGATCTGCACTATGGCGATCAAAATCTAATTCATCCAGGATAGATTTGACGGTGTCTGCGATGTCAACTACCTCTGCTCTTGCATCTTCAAGACGTTCGGTTAATGACTCTATTCTATTATCATATTGAGATATGATGTTAAGCGTTGAAACAGTGGTTTTTAATGCGGGACTAATGGCAGTGCTTTCGTATCCGTCAAGGAGATTTTTTGCATTATTTAGCGCTTCTAAAATGCGCTCCATGTTGCGAATGCGCTTGCGCTTTTCAAGAAGGTCATCTTCTTCGTCTTCTTGGATGCTAGCCTTTTCTATTTCGTTGATTTGATATGAAAGAATGTCAAGACGCCTTGCTCTTTCATTTTCATCTCCAAATGAATTGTATTCTCTCTTTAATGCAGAATATTTCTTGTAGGATTCCTTAACATCGCCAAGAAGTTCGGCATGTTTGTCGCCTCCTAGGCTGTCTAGCAATGACATATGTGAGTTTGGATTGAGCAATGACTGATGCTCGTGTTGACCATGAATATCAACCAAAAGCGCAGTCAATCCTTTTAGGGTTGACAATGTGGTAACTCTGCCATTGATGCGACAAGAATTTTTGCCTTCGGTTGTCATTTTACGACCAAGCACCAACACTTCTTCGGCTTCTATGCCTATTTCATCAAGATATTCGCTTATTGCAGGGGTAAGATAATCAGTGAACACTGCTTCAACCGTTGCAAAGTCTGTGCCATACCTGATGAGTGAACGATCGGCTCTTTCGCCCAACACGAAAGACACGGCATCAATGATGATTGATTTGCCTGCGCCTGTTTCACCACTTAAGATGTTTAGCCCATTGCCAAGTTCAACTTGAAGTTTGTCAATGAGTGCTATGTTTTCGACCGAAAGATTACTTAGCATTATTTCAAAATATTTTCGAGGTTTTCAACCACTTTTGCAACGTTGTCAAGCGAGTCAATTGCAATAAAAATTGTGTTGTCGCCTGCGATAACGCCAAGGATTTCATCATAATCAAGTCTATCAATAAATTCTGCTGCTGCACTTGCGCTTCCTTGTTCTGTTTTGATGATAATCAAGTTTTCTGCAGAACGAATTGACAATACTGTGTTGCGGAAAATTTTGACAAACTTATCGTTTGTTGATGGTTCTTTAGGTTGTTGTGCAACGTACTTATAATGTCTGCCATCATCTGTGAAAGTTTTGATGATGTTCATATCCTTGATATCACGGCTGACAGTTGCTTGTGTCACTGAATAGCCATCTGCACGAAGGCGTGCAACGAGTTCTTCTTGAGTATCGATGTCGTGCTTTGTGATGATTTCAAGTATTTTGAGTTGTCTTGTAGCTCTTGCCATTTTTCACCTTTATGGGGTTAAATTGTCATACCCCATTTGTTCATTTTTTCTAATAGTTTATCGTAAAATTTATTATTGTCACAGACAAACATCGCCATTTTTGATGATTTTGATATTTGAATGCTTTGTGTGTTATCTAGACTTATTTGTTGACTGCCATCTGCAATAAATTGTGCATTGTCACCTTCAACTGTGATTTTGACCGTGCTATCACCAGAAATAATAATTGGGCGTGAGTGCAACGAATGGGCACATATTGGATTTATGATTATTCCATCTACTTTTGGAGATACAATTGGTCCACCTGCCGACATTGAATATGCTGTTGAGCCCGTGGGTGTGGCAACAATCAATCCATCGGCGTGGTATTTGTCAACAAATTCTCCATTGACTTCAAGCGACATATATATGGGTCTTGATGATGTTGTTTTGATAACAAAATCGTTCAAGGCAAGGAAGTGTGTGTTGTTGACGACAGTTTCCAACAAGGGTCTGTTTTGGATTGATCTCATCTCGAGTGAATTGACTATTTGTTCGGCAGATACGTCTGCTTCAAACTGAGTAAGAAATCCAATATTTCCAAGATTGATTCCAAGGATTGCACATTCTGCACGCGTCGCAACGTGAAGCATTGTGCCGTCGCCACCGAACACCAATATATAGTCGAAATCATTTGTGACCGTCAAGTCGTCAACTTCAACAACTGAGTGACCAAGCATGTGAATGTCGTTTTTCAATTTCAACTTTACGGGATGATCTTTGAGATTGGATTTGGAATAAACTGCCAGTTTCATAAGTGTATACATTATACATTATTATTCATTTTTATACAAGTGCTTTTTTGAATAAAAAAGAGTTTTTACGTAGTAAATTTAAGCATGATATGTTGCAAATTTTCTTATTGCACATAAAAAACACTTTTCCTTGACAAAATCAAAACATAAAACTATAATAGATATATGATAAATTTATTGTGTATAAGCCCACTTACAATAAGCATTTTTGGAGCATTGGCAGGTCTTGCCCTTGCAGTTATCCTTTTGGTCTTTTGCATAGTCAAGAAAAAGGACTAGAATTTGATATGGAATATAAAAAGAAAACAACCATTCGGTTGTTTTTTTAATTTATTCTTGGTTGAATGAATTTTACTGTTTTCCGAGATATAGCAAATACTCTATGTTTTTGTTGTCATAAAAAATTGGAGATGTTGATTGGCCAAGCACCTTAAATCCACTTGCCATAGCATAACCAGTGACATAAGCAATTGCCCTTTGCCTGTCCTTTTCGCTTAGAACGATGCCTTTCTTGCTCAGCGCAGACTTGTCAAGTTCAAATTGGGGTTTGATGAGCACAACGGCTTCTCCGCCATCTTTTAAGAGATTGTATATTGAAGGCAGTATGTGCTTGAGAGAAATGAAGCTGACATCACTGCAAACAAAGTCTTTCTTGTCTAAATCAGGCAATTCTCTTGCATTACATTGCATAAACGAAACACGCTCATCTTTCAGGATCCTGTCAGGCAAATCGCATTGCGCAACATCCACTGCCAACACACTTTTTACATTATTTCTCAACAACACATCAGTAAAACCACCATTGCTACATCCAATGTCTGCAGTGTCCAAATTTTGAAGTTGCAGGTCAAAGTCCTGGATTGCTTTGAGAAGTTTGTATGCGCCTTGGGATGCATAGCCTTCATCTTCTACTATTTCAACCGACATATTATCTTTAACGTCAAAAGATGGCTTGGTTATAACCTTGCCATCCACTTGCACCTTGCCTTTTAGGACAAGATTTTCAGCATACGTTCTTGAAGGAACATTGCCAAATTCAACTAGATATTTGTCAATTCTCAAGATTGTGATTTTCCTTTACTTCTGTTTCTTCGAGTTTTTCAAATTTCTTTTGTTTTTCTTTTTGTTTCTTTTTCTTACGACGCTCATCAGGATTGAAAACGGCAATCAATCTTGCAATAAACATAATAAACTCTTTTGAATTTTTGATTGCAATATTCTTAAGAAATGCCTTTCCACCAATTGTCAATGCCGACACAACGCCTGAAATTGCCACTGTGACAAGTTTTTGCCAAACATCTTCCATTTCAGCGACAATTTTGAGGGTAATTGCTGCAGCACAAGCACCAGACACGATGCCGAAAATGTCGCCGACAACGTCACTGCAAACGTTTGAAACCTTTTCATTATTCTTGACAATCCACAGTGCAGTCTTTGCTCCATAGACTTTTCTTGATGCCATAGACACAAACGGTGTCATATCACATGAAGTTGATGCAACGCCAATTCCGTCAAACAATACGTTGCATAGTGTCAGGAAGAACAAAAGCAAAATTGTGACAATGATATGCTCACTTGATGCTGTCAATTCACTGAGAAAACTGATAAAGGCAGAAACAAAAAAAGAAACAACCGTAATTTTCACGCTCCAAAGATTGCGCTTCTTTTTAGGTTGTTTTTTCTGTTTTTTTTCTGTTTGATTAGATTGACGAATTTCTTCGCCTTTTTGGATTTCGATGCTACTGTTTGAATCTTCTTGCTTTTCCATATTGCTCCAAAAGTTTGTGAAATGGTGGCAACAATTCGAGTAAACCTTGCGCCATAGGTTCGGTAGGTTTTCCCGATGCAACAACTTGTCGTCGCCGACCAAGACGTTTCCGATTACGTTGCAACCAACGTGGTTTCCCATCGTTTCACCGAATCGCCACTAAGTGCACACTATAATCCCCGAACTGCCTACAAGAACAGTCTAGAAGATTTCCTTGGCAACATTATTCCGACCTAATCCTTTTTTGCAGTTAAGATTTCAAAAGGCAGTCGGCAAGGTTTGTCGGCCGACAAACGATAACCGTTCCTTTATCCCTGCATAACCACTCAAGGCAGGCTACACTGTCCACAGCGCACGAGCCACCGCATGACAGGTTTAATCCCAGTCAGTAGACTATTCTACTAGAATTGGTCCACCGATGTGGGTCTCCACGGAGATTGGGTCGCTCTTCGCATGCCGTTGCGACACGCCCAAAAACCTTAACTCCCAGCAACAGCCCAAGTTTGGGCAACAAAAGCCATCACCAGAAACTTCATCGATATGCCCTTTGGCGATATTTTACCCCCGCCTTCGGACCGGATAATGCTGACTAGAATACTGCGCCACCATTCATATATATTATACACATATACAAAAAATTGTCAAACAAGAAAATTGGTGCTTGACAATTTTGAATTTAATTATCTAAATTTAGTTTTTTAGCTATTTAATGTTATAGATTTAAGCTGATTTTCAAAGTTGGAGTAATCTGCCTCAAACAGATCTTTCATCAACGCTGTCAATTGGTTGTATTTTGTATCTTTTGACATCTCTTTTGCCTTCATAAGAACTTTGACATTTGATGGCAACTTGAAATAAGGTGAGCATGCGATGCCCTTTTGTCTTGTGCCAAGAAAATCCCCTGCTC
Source organism: Clostridia bacterium (assembly GCA_045643985.1). GTDB lineage: Bacteria > Bacillota > Clostridia > Christensenellales > CAG-917 > RGIG4097. The sequence goes on along the minus strand of JAZRGC010000056.1, from coordinate 983 downwards.
CACGCATTTCCAAATCCTTTTCAGCAAGCAACAATCCATCATCAAAATTCTCCATAGCGACAAGACGCTCAATTGCCGTTGAGCCTGTTGATTTCGTGTGAAGGAAACAATATGCCGGCTTTCCATCTCTGCCAACTCTACCACGTAATTGATGAAGCGATGCAAGACCGAACCTATCGGCATTGAGTACTACAATAATGCTTGCTTTGGTGTCAATGCCAACTTCAATGAGAGATGTTGCTAATAAGACATCAATTTTGCCATTTGCAAAATCTTGCATTGCAATATTCTTTTCTGCATTTGACATCTTGCCATGCATAATTGATAGACTTAGATTATCGAATTTATCGGCAAAGTCTTGATAAAAACTTTCCAAAGAGTATAAGTCCAGACCATCACTGTCCTTGATTGTCGGGCAAACAAAAAATGCTTGTTGATGGCTGTTTTTGCACTTGTCAACAACATAAGAAATCAAGTCGTCAAGTTTTTGATCAGACACTAACCTAGTTGAGATGTTTGTGGTTGCAGATTGCCTTTTATATATCGAGGACACGCTCAAATCATCATATAGTGTCAATGCCAGAGTACGTGGAATTGGTGTTGCAGTAAGAGTTAAGACATCTGTTGCACCTTTGTTTTCCAACTCTGCCCTGCAGGAAACACCAAATTTGTGTTGTTCATCTATAACTGCCAAGGCAAGATTTTGATATTCCAAGTCCTTGCCAACAAGAGATTGTGTTCCAAACACAACGGAAATCTCTCCCGTGTTTATGGCGTTTATGATTGCACGTCTTTCAGCAGTTTTTGTTGAGGACGTCAACAATGCAACCGATATTCCCAATTTATCGGCAATTACTTTGAATTTGTTAAACTGCTGGGTTGCAAGGATTTCTGTTGGGCACATATATGCCGATTGCATCCCTGACATTGAACAGAATACCAATGAAAAGTATGCTACAACCGACTTGCCCGATCCAACGTCA
>JAZRGC010000055.1:0-4087 GCA_045643985.1 Clostridia bacterium | reverse complement strand
AAGGAAGGGTGACACCTGTGTAATCTACAACAGCATCATAGATGGCTTCTTTGAGATACCTTTTTTCAAGGCGTTTACGCTCCATTTCATCCCTAAATTTGACAGCGAATTCCCTGTTGTATTCCCTTTGGGTTTCTCCGTCAAATTTCAATGAAACAAGCAATCTATCCTCTTGGTTTTCGTAATCAAGGTGCAAAGAAAAATCCTTGTCGGTGCGCACAAGAAAGGCACGGACAAGTTCCATCAAATCGCCTGTGTAGTTGTCATGGTTTGAAGTGAAATCAATCATTGAAATGTATGAGATTATGTTTTCTTTCTATGTCTAATGTTGTGTATGCTCCGTGACCGGGATAGACTTTGTAGTCCCCTTCAAGAGCAAACAATCTTCTCAGTGAATTTTCAAGGGCTTTCATATCCCCTGTTGGCAAATCAGTTCTGCCATACGAGGTTTGAAAAAGTGTGTCCCCTGAAAAAATGTTGTGTTCAACAATGAAGCATGCGCCACCTTTTGTATGTCCCGGTGTTGCCATAACATTAATGTTCATATTGCCTATGGCAATATGGTCATCATCTTTGACCAAAACATCGGCATCAAATTTTTGTATGGTTGCGCCAAATCCAAATGCCATACTTTTGAATGAATTGGCAATTTTGTTGCAATCCTCAGTGCAATAAATTTTGGCGTTTGTAAGTTGTTTCAACTCTTTTACTGCGCCTGTATGGTCATAGTGGCCGTGAGTGAGCAATATGCCTTCAACTGTCAAATTTTGCTCATCACAAAATGCTTTTATCCTTTCTGCTTCTGCACCGGGATCAACAACAAAAGCCACACCATTTGAGTGGACAATATAGCAATTGGTGGCAAGTTGACCAACTTCAAGTTTTGCGATTTCCATCATCTATACACCTGAATTACGCCACTTAGATTGCGGATTTTTGCCATAAGATCATCCACTTCTCTTGCATTGTTGATGAGGACTGTGATGACTGTTTCGGCAGTGCCTTGGGTGTTGTCTGTCTTGATTGTTGCACTTGTGATTGAGATCTTTGCGGCTGCAATGTATGCAGTCATTTGTGCAAGCAAGCCACCCTTGTCTTCAGAGATAATGTGGAGTGTTGCACTGAATGAATCAACTCCACCCGTATCCCAACTTGCTTCAATAAGTCTTTCCTTGCCAAAGTCTGCAACGTTTGGACAATCCTTGCGATGGATTGCAACACCTCTGCCACGTGAAATGTATCCTACGATTTCATCTCCGGGGACGGGGGAGCAACAGTGTGCCATACGGACGGTAAAAGTGGATTCGCCACCTACCAAAATGCCTGTCTTTGAAGGATTTTTCTTCTTCTTTTCGGGCACAATGGGCACTTCGATTGTTTCGATGGGATGTTCCTTCCTGTATTCGTCAATAAGACGTGTCAGGACTTGGTTGGTTGTCAATCCACCAAAGCCAACGTTGGCAAACAAATCTTCTTCTGTTGTGAGTGCCATACGTTGAAGAATTGTTTGAAGCGCAGAAACTCCCATAAGTTCACTCAAGGAATAACTGCGACGTCTTGCTTCTCTTTCAAGCATATCCTTGCCACGGCGAACGTTTTCTTCTCTTTGTTCCTTTTTGAAATACGTACGTATGCGTGAGCGTGCACTTGACGTGCGCACAAATTTGAGCCAGTCAAGTGAAGGTCGGCTGTTTTGTTGTGTGATGAGTTCCACAATGTCCCCTGTCTGCAACTTTGTGGACAAGGTGACCATCTTTTTGTTGACTTTTGCACCTGTGCAATGGTTGCCAACTTCAGAGTGAATTTTGTAGGCAAGGTCAATAGGGGTTGAATTTACGGGCAAATCGTACACATCTCCCTTTGGTGTGAATACAAACACTTCATCATCAAAGACGTTGATACGGATTGCATCCATAAATTCCTTTGCGCCACTGACGTCCTTTTCGGCATCCATAACTTCACGGAGCCAACGGACTTTGCTTTCCATATCACTTTCAACACCTGAGGTCTTGCCTTCCTTATATTTCCAGTGAGCAGCAATACCGTATTCTGCAATTTTGTGCATTTCGTAGGTGCGAATTTGGATTTCAAATGTTTCGTTGAATTGGGTGACAACGGTTGTGTGCAATGACTGATAGTTGTTTGCCTTGGGCATTGCAATATAATCCTTGAATCTGCCGGGGATAGGTTTCCATAGATTGTGGACTTCGCCAAGAAGTGCATAGCAATCCTTCACTGAATCTGTGATGATGCGCACTGCAAGAAGGTCATACACCTGATCGATGTCGATGTTTGCCTTGCGAAGTTTTTTAAGGATTGAATAATAGTGCTTTGGTCTGCCATTGACTTCGCCATGAAGCCCCATTTCATTGAGTTTGTCTGTCAAAGTCTTGCAAATCTCGTCAAGGAATACTTGGCTTTGTTTGCGAATGACTTGTGTGCGCTCAACAATGTACTTGTATTCCTTTGGATAGAGATATTTCATTGCGATGTCTTCAAGTTCGCATTTGAAGAATGAAATACCAAGTCTGCCTGCAAGGGGTGCGTAAATATCCAGTGTTTCTCTTGAGATATATTGCTGTTTTTCGTGGGGCAAATATTCAAGGGAGCGCATATTGTGCAGTCTGTCTGCAAGTTTTATGATTATGACACGGAGATCTTTTGCCAGTGCCATAAAGAGTTTTCTAAAGTTTTCGGCTTGGGCTTCTTCACGATTGTTGAATTTCAGTTTGTCAAGTTTGGTGACACCCTCAACAAGTGCGACAATTTCTTCGCCAAAAAGTTCCTTCAACTCATCGGCTGTGACACTTGTGTCTTCCAAAACATCGTGCAAAAAAGCGGCAATGACTGTTGAACTGTCAAAGCCAAAATCTGCAAGGATTTCAACAACTGCGCAAGGGTGAATGATGTAGTCTTCACCCGAACTACGCTTTTGACCTTTGTGTGCTTCTTGTGCAAAAGCGTATGCCTTTTTGATTTCGCTGTAGTGATCCGGATATGCTTTTCTAAGTTTCAATAACAAGTTTTCCATCACTTTCTCACATTGCGATAAATCGCAGATTTTTCTAGATCGGTTTTTTCGTTTGACACGGTGATGACACCTTTGTCATTGACTGCAACCAAGCCAAGTTCTTTGAATACGTTGAGCATTATCCTCAACTCGACAAAATTGATTTTTGTCTTTGGAGCAAGGACTTGCAAAAGTCGTTTGTAGTCCACAAGTCGCTCCTTCATTTGTGCCATACGTCTAAGTTCCATAAATGCCATACGGAAACTGTTTTGGTCGATTCTTATCTCGCTGGGAGTGCAATCGCCAAGGGTGTAAACTTCCTTCAAAACGGCTTTTATGTGTGCAATATAACCATTTGAAAGTGGTTTTCCTGCAAAAACTACTCTCTCATAGTAGGAATATTCAAAGTTTTCTGCAGGACAAATTATCACTGAGTTTACAGGGCTCAGCATCCTTGCATTGGCAACCAACATTGGCAGTGATGCAATCTTCCTACTGCTTGCAACAAGGGTGTTGTACTCGTCTTCACTGAAACAAACAATGAGTGTTCCAAATGGTTTTTCAAGATGTTTGTCAAGGGCTTCAACAGAAATTTGATCAACACTTGCCTGTCCGTCATAAGACAATTGATGAAGGTTGATGAGAGTGCTGTCTTCTGCCGACATACTGACACCATTTGCTTTGAATGTACGGATTATGCCTTGTGCATATTGTCTGTTTTGATAGACATTGACACCAAGTGAAACATTGAGTTCTCTTTCCCCCCTAGTTGAGCCAAGGGAGTATTCGTACTTGCCAAAGCCAACAAGATCGACACCTTTCATTGAGCATTTGACATGCTTGGAAACCCCTATCCTGTCAAACTTGAAATCCCCTTTTATGAGAAAACTCGGTTCGGGATTGCCATAACCTGTTGGCTCAAGCAAAGTGAGTTCCTTTGCAAAAGGCAATAGATTTGTGCTGGCATCAAGTTCCATATCGTAATCAAAGGTTGGAAGGAATGTGCCCCTATCCACCTTTGACATTATTTCCTTATTTATATTCTCTTTGAATTCATCAAAATTGGATATTGGCAAG
>JAZRGC010000054.1:0-4303 GCA_045643985.1 Clostridia bacterium | reverse complement strand
ATCAAGGATTTGTCTTCCTAAGACCGCTTGGCCTCCGACTTCAAAGATGTACGTTTTCAATTGTGAAAGTCACTGTTGTGTCAGTTGTTTCTTTCTTTTGAAGTTCGTTTTCTTCTTTGTCATAGATTGTATAAACAAGTGTTTGACCTTCTTTGAGGTTTTTCACGTATGCAACCACTTCAACATCTGCATTGTTGCCATTGACGGTAGGAGTGATTTGGATGCCGGGTGCACCGTAGTAGTCAAGGTCAAAGTGAGCATTGTTGACGCAAACAAGGTTGACGTCACGATAAATGCCACCGTAGAAAGTGAAGTCTGCCATTTGGGGGTAAACTTCTTCATTGGCTGAGTTGTCAACTATGACAGAAAGCACTGTTTCATCAGTGAGTTCCTTTGTGATGTCAACTCTCCAAGTTGAATAACCACCATCGTGATGAGCAAGTTTCTTGCCATTGACATAAACGTCTGCAGATGAGTTTGCACCTCTAAATTCCACATAGTAGAGATCTGCTTCAGGAAGGTCTGCTTTTACGATAGTCTTTTGATAAAGGCATGAGCCACGGAAGTAGTCATTGCCACCGTCAAAACCGTCTTCTGCATTCCAAGTGTGGGGCAGATTGAGAGTGATGCCATCAACTGCATTGATGTCAGTTGTGTTTTTGACAAACAACCAGTTTTCATTGAGGTTGATAATGTTTCTCATATTTTCTCCTTATATAAGCACCCTGTCAATGTATCATATTGTAAATATAATATATCATAAATAAAAGCGATAGGGCTCAAAAAAAGGGCGTGGCGATGAGTCACGCCCTTTGTCAATTAGTCTTTATTTGTCTTCGCTGGGGAATTCAACTTCGGGGAAGTCGATTGCAGGGAAGTCAGGGGTTTCAGGTTCAGGAATGTCACAGCATTCGCAGTTTTCTTCAAGGTTTTCTGTGTTTTCGCCATCAACATTGCCTTCAAGGTTTTCTGTTTCAGTTGATTCAACGTTTTCAGTGTCAACTGCTTCGTTGTTTTCTTGTTCTTGAAGTTCTGCTGCTTGCTTACGTTGTTCTTGAAGTTCTTCTGTCATCTTTGCAAGAGTTTTCTTGTCGATGTTGTAGATGACGCCAATGCCGAGGAATTGGACGACTGCGCTGAACAAGTAGAGTCCTGCAACAAGCCAACACATATTGTGTGATGTTTCAAATGATTGACCTTCTGTGCCAAGTGCTGAAACGTAGCCAAGTGCACCCATAATGAGAAGGACAAGTGAGGGTCCAACACCTTGTGCCAGTTTACGGAAGAATGAGTGGAGTGAATAGACTGTGCCTTCTTCACGTTGACCTGTTTTCCATTCGTTGTAGTCGATTGCATCGCCCATAAGTGCCCAAGAAACACAGGTGTAGAAGCCCATGCCAAGGCCAAACAATACGAGAGCAACAATATACACTGCAAGTGCTGCATTGGTGTTTTCGATTGCAGGGAAGATCATCATGACCACACCACCAAGGACTGAAACCAATGTGCCAACTGTTGATGCTTCTTTTTTGCCGAACTTGTCAACGAGTTTCTTGACGAAGGGCATAAATACGAACATAGGAAGGAAGCCGATCGCCATGACAAGACCTGACATTTCTGCTTTGCCAAAGTATGTTGCAAACATAACTGTGTTTGCTGTTGTTGCTGATTGCATGCCAAGGAACATACCCATTGCTGCAACTGTTGCACCAACTGCAGGACGGTTCTTCATAAAGTTGACAAATGCTTTGCCCACGTTGAATTTTCCGCCACCTTCTTGTGTTTTGACTGAATATTCGTCTGCACGGACTGTGATGCCTTTGATCATAAAGATGAAGCAAACAAAGCCAAGGACGCCCATGATGAGTGCTGCAAGGAAAACTCTGTCGCCAAGGAGTGTTTGCACTTGCTTGCCTGTTTCGGGGTTGATGATAGGATTGCCTGCTGCGTCAACTTCATTTTTCCAAATGAGGAAGGGAAGAATGACACCGGGAAGGATGTTGCCGAGCATTGAGCCGATTGAACGCCATGTTGAAAGTTGTGCTCTTTCTGATGCGTCTTCGGTGACCAATGAAAGCATTGAGCCATAAGGCACGTTTGCCATTGTGTATGCAGCGTCCCACACGATATAGCCAAGGATGAACAAAACACACTTGAGCCAGAGGTCTGCTTTGGGGAAGGGCAGGAATACCATTGCACCACCAACAATAAGTCCAATTGCGCCAATCAAGATATAAGTCTTGAACTTGCCAAGTTTATATTTGCGCTTGTCGGAGTCAATGATTGTGCCGATGATAGGGTCGTTGATTGCGTCCCAGATTTGGACAACAAGAAGCAGTGCAGAAAGAATGCCTGTTTCCATTGCCATGTAGATGAGCCAGAAGGTTTGGACAGTACTCTTCAAACCAAAGCTCATGTTGCAACCAAGATCCCCTGCTGCATATGCCAATTTGTCAAGTATACCAAACTTGCGATTTCCATTGGCATCCAACTGAGGTTGTCTTTTTTCTCTTTTTTTCATTTGAGTTTCTCCCTTATATATTGTTCTAATTTTTTTAGTAGTTATAAGAACTAATTATATTATATCGATTTTTTCAAAAAAAACTTAGAACAAAGTTAATCTATTTTTGTACTATTCTCATATTTGTTGAAAAAAAAGTATTGCAAAAGTCAAAAATTCGTGCAATAATAGTATCACAAAGGTTATTTGCTCGCAAAAATGAGCAGACGATAGGTGAAAGATGAATTGTGAGCACGTGTATGAATTTTTGACAGAAACATTGAAGAAATGTCACATCCAATCATGCACTCTTTCCTGGGATGACACAGCCAGCGCAATGTTGGATACTTATCTTATGTCAATTGTTGGCGAGCACAAGGTGTCAACTGCCACAATCGACCAACTTCTTGGCAGTGTTGACAACAAAACCAAGTACAATTTTATCAACGAATTCAAACTGCAATACATCATCATACCTTTGGCAGGCAAGGAAGGCAAAAACCTGCTATCTATTGGGCCATATCTCACAAATCCATTGTCAACAAACGACATTTTGGAGATTGGCGAAAGAATGGGGCTTGCGCCAAATGTACAAAGATTTTTGAAAGAGTACTATGCAGCCATACCAATAGTATCTCCAGATGACCGTCTTTTGATGATGATTGACGCTTTTTGTGAAAAGATGTGGGACACTCCTGCCTTTTCAATTGCAGACATCAACAACGGGCATATGATTGCAGTTTCATCATTTGACCAAATCACCAGGAATGATGACTTTGATGAAACTCTTGCCAATATTGAAAGATTGGAATTGAGATATTCCTTTGAAAATGAAATAATAAAAGCAGTTTCTTTGGGGCAACAACACAAAGACAAAATTTTGATGTCAGCCTTCAATGGCCAAATTTTAGAAAAACGTGTGCAAGACCCTGTTAGAAACGGCAAAAACTACTGCATCATAATGAATACACTCCTTAGAAAAGCCGCAGAGCAAGGTGGAGTGCATCCATTGCATATCGACAGAATATCATCACGAATTGCCACCAAGATTGAACAAATCAACAGCGTACAATCAATACCAGATTTGATGAAGGAAATCTTCTCATCATATTGCAGGCTAGTGAGAAAGCACGCCACAAACAAGTATTCTAACGTGGTGAAAAACACAATCTTGATGATAGAGGCAGACATCTCGCAGGAACTATCCCTTCAAGATCTTGCAAAAAGGCAGAGCATCACACCAGAGTATCTTGCAACTGTGTTCAAAAAGGAAACAGGCAAGACCGTCATTGAGTATATTCGTGACAAGCGCATCACCCACGCAGTGCACCTGCTCAACACAACCAACCTTCAAATACAAACTGTCGCAATGCATTGTGGCATAATGGATGTTCAGTATTTTTCAAAAATATTCAAAAAACAAGTGGGCAAAACCCCAAGAGAATATCGTGAGCATATTCGCAGATAATAGGCAATAAGGAGAAAATAGATGTCAAAATTTATGGACAAGAATTTCCTTTTGAACACAAAGACAGCAAGGAAACTTTATTTTGGCTATGCAGACAAAATGCCAATCATTGACTATCATTGTCACGTAAATCCCAAAGAGATTTATGAAGACAAGCATTTTGCCAACTTGACTGAACTTTGGCTCAGTGGAGATCATTACAAGTGGCGTCTTATGCGCTCAAACGGCGTTGATGAGCATTACATCACAGGGGATGCAACTCCTTATGAGAAATTTGAAAAATTTGCAGAATTGCTTCCAAAGGCAATTGGCAATCCTATGTATCATTGGTGTCA
>JAZRGC010000053.1:0-3492 GCA_045643985.1 Clostridia bacterium | reverse complement strand
CTTCGGCAAGTTCAAGTCCACGAATAGTCACATACGACAAGAATGCTCCTATCCGTGGGCTTTTTCTTTTCTTGCTATGCATCTAAATATCGCAGTTTTTGAAAAACAGCCCTATTTTGCGCAAAATGCAAAATAAACGACCTTATTTTAACTCTACAGTCATTTATTCTTTTGTAAAGGTGGGATATAATTTTTTCATAACATCAAAAGGATGATTTTTTAAAAGGAGAAAAAATGAAAAAAGTTATACTAGTTTTAGTTTTGGCACTGTTGCTTTCACTCGCACTTGTTGCTTGTGACAACACCCCCGAAACTCCAGTCTGTGACCACCAAGCCGTCATGGATAAAGCAGTGCCTGCAACTTGTGTAGATACAGGACTTACAGCAGGCGCACATTGCTCAGTTTGCGATGAGGTTCTTGTCAAGCAAGAAACAGTTGGTGCAACAGGCATTCACACACCTGTCATCGATGAAGCAGTTGCCCCCACTTGTACCGAAATTGGTTTGACCGAAGGAGCACATTGCTCGGTTTGTAGTGAGATTCTTGTTGGTCAATCTCGATTTGAAGCACTTGGACACACAGTCGTTGTAGACAAAGCAGTACCTGCAACCTGTACAACATCAGGACTTACAGAAGGCAAACATTGTTCAGTTTGTGATGAGGTTCTTGTAAAGCAAGAAATCATCGATGCATTGGGACACTCTTACAATGACGAAGATTCATGCGAATTGTGTATTAATAGTCAATTTGTGTACGAGTTAAATGAAGATGGCGAAACCTACACTCTTGTTGGAACAACAGAATTATTTGAAGGTGGAGATGTCACAATCCCAGTTATGTACAATGGACAACCTATCACAGCCATTGGAAAGGATGCATTCCTTGATTGCGATAGCATCAAAAGTGTTGTCATCTCTGACAGTATCATAGAAATTGGAGATTATGCTTTTGGCAAGTGTTCCAACTTGACAGAAGTGACATTTGGAGAAAACATCAATTTGACAATAATTCCAAAGGGATGTTTCTGTGAAACAGCTTTGACAACAATTGATATCCCCAATAGCGTGATAACTATTGGTTACGAAGCATTTGGATATTGTGAAGATTTGACGAGTGTCAATATTGACAAGGACAGTCAATTAAAATATATCAAAAGTTTTGCCTTTATCGAATGTATAAGTTTGGAAACATTTTACATGCCTGAAAAAATGTTTGAAATAGACAATCAAGCATTTTATGGTTGTGATAAGCTTAGGGAAGTAGTATTTGAAGACACAGAAACCACGTGGGGCTTCGTTGGCTTTGTCGCAACCGATGCATTGAAAATAGTAACCGTGGACAATGCTGAGCAAAATGCAGATTGGTTGACAGGCGATTATTTATTTGCAGATTGGCTCAAGGGTGATTTCTTTGACCATATGACACCTGATTTTTAAATGATAAATCTAATCGATATATAAAAAAGGACTGCAGTGCAGTCCTTTTTCTTTTGTCATTAATCTATATATTCTCATTTGCTTTTTTATATAAACAATATGCTCAAATGCAATGTTGCAAGTGCCAATATCATCAATGGAATGCTTATCATAACTCCGTAGGTCATAAACTTTGCAAAGGACAAAGGGTAGTCATGTTTTTTGAGGATTGACAACCACATTATGCCAGCAAGTGCGCCAACAGGTGTCAAGTATGCACCGATGTTTGAGCCGATGATTGAAGCGTACAATGCGCCATAGTAATCCACGCCAACAAGCCCTGCCAATGACAGTCCGTCTGCAAACAAAACGCTCATAGGGATGTTGTTGAGTACGTTGGCTGAAAGGAAGGATGTGAGCCCGTAGATGAATATGCTATCCCCATTGTTGAATGCCTTTGCAACCATTTCTGTAAAGCCACACTTGTTGAGTGCAAGGACTATTACAAACATTGACAGCACAAAAGGTGCAAGCGCATAAGGAAGACGTTTAAACACCCTAAAAAAGAGAGATAAGCCCTGTTTTTTGACAAGAAGATAAACAAAAGAGAATATCATCAAACTGCCTGCAATCACTGCACAGGGGATGTACATTTCGATGTTTATATAGGAGCAGATTGAAAGAGCGATGATTGCCACAACAAGGTGTACAATGCCTGTGATGAGCAAGAACTTATCACCTAGTTGCACAGGCGCATCGTCAAGGAGCATAGGCTCACGAAGTTGCTTGTGGAATATGGCAAGGAGCAAGAAGAATGCCTCCACAGCGCACACCAAACTAGGCAAAATCATAATCTTCAAGTACTCCAAAAAGTCAATGCCTGCGCTTGATGCAAGATAGATGTTGGTGGGGTTGCCGATGATGAGAGTCATGCTCAAAGTGTTGGCTGCCACAAACTCTGCAATAAGATAGGGCAAAGGATTGATTTTCACTCTCTTTGAAAAGTGCAGTATGAATGGAGTGAAGGTCAGGATGACTATGTCGTTTGATGTGAACATAGTAAGGAGCGACACAGTGATGTAAAGTGTCAGGAACAAACTCTTTTGAGTTGCCTTGGACTTGCGCACTGCCACGGATGCAAGATATTCAAACAAGTTCATCTCGTCAAGGAACACCGACAGGAAAGTCATCCCAAAGAAGATGACAAGGAGTTTCAGTGGATTGACGGATGTTTGCCTTGTAAGACCTGCCCAAGTTTCCCTTGGAGAAATGCAACCAATCGCCAACAGCAAAATCGCCCCCACAAGAGCAATAATCCAGTAGAAACTGATCTCTTTGCTCTTGACAGTGAAGGTTGGCTTGACAATGAGCATAATCAAAATTGCAAGGATGGTGATCGAACTCACCACAATAGTCGCTATCATAAAAAATTCTCCAGGGCGCATTATAGCACAACAACAAAATATAATACAATTAAATAGACATAATAATATAAAATACTAAGAAACAAAACAAAGGGTTAAAAACTATCAACAGCAATGATAACAAATCTACAAAATATCCATCATTTCGATATTCTTGTTTGCAAACACTAAAAAATATCAACATAACGAATATTTTTTTATAAAATTGTGTCAAATCGCTTGCCTAATTCAATCTTTTAGTGTAATATAATCACTGCTACGGAGGCATAGCCCAGTTGGTTAGAGCGCTACGTTGACATCGTAGAGGTCATAAGTTCGAGTCTTATTGTCTCCACCAAATGCACAAAAAACGAACCATTTTGGTTCGTTTTTTTCATTGTAAATTGTATAAGACACGAACCAGACAGTTGCACTGCCACACACTATGTGTGTATGACCTCTGTCATAAGTGGCGCTCATTCGTCTGTGCAAGCACGCTCATTTCGCTATTACGGGCAAAGCCCTACGAGTCTTATTGTCTCCACCAAATGCACAAAAAACGAACCATTTCGGTTCGTTTTTTTCATTGTAAAGTGCATAAGACACGAACTAGGCAGTTGCACTGCCACACACTATGTGTGTATGACCTCTGTCATAAGTGGCGCTCATTCGT
>JAZRGC010000052.1:0-4046 GCA_045643985.1 Clostridia bacterium | reverse complement strand
TGCGATACCATCATAGCTCTTTTCTGAAAGGACGGGTTCAATGATAATGTCGTAAACTGTCATTATTTTGCTTCCTCCTCGATTTTCTTGAGTGCATCAGCTGTGATGACGATGTTCTTGTGTGAAACGATTTCGTACACGCTGAGTTGTCTGCTTTCTGCGAGAGAAACGGTAGGAATGTTTCTGCTTGCGCGGAGTGCGACTTCGTCATATTCACTCACTACGAAGATGACTGAGCCCTTAAGACCAAGATTGTCAACTGTTTCTGCAACAAGTTTTGTCTTTGCTTCTGCAAGTGCGAAGTTGTCAAGGACTGTGAGTTCGTTTTGACGAATCTTTTGTGAAAGTGCTGAATAGAATGCAGCGGCTTTCATATTTCTGTTGATCTTTTGTGAGAAGTCACGGGGTTTCTTTGCGAAGACAACACCACCACCCACATAGATAGGAGCAACGATACTGCTGTGACGTGCACGGCCTGTGCCCTTTTGGCGATAGATCTTTGCGCCGCCTCCACGAACTTCTGAACGTGTGAGTGCTGCGTGTGTGCCTTGACGTTTGTTTGCAAGTTGTGCAACAACGACTTGGTGGATGAGTGCTTCTTTGTAATCTGCTGCGAAGATAGCGTCGCTGACTTCGATTGTACCTGCTGCTTTACCAGCCATATTGAGAACGTTCAGTTTCATATCTACCTCCGATTAACCCTTGATGGATTCTTTGATGACGACGATTCCGCCCTTTGCTCCGGGGATTGCACCCTTGATGAGAAGAAGGTTTCTTGCGCTGTCAACTCTTGCGACTGTCAAGTTTTGGATTGTAACCTTTTCGTTACCCCATTGACCTGACATGTGTTTGTTCTTGAAAACTCTTGATGGTGATGAGCATGCTCCCATTGAGCCAACGCCTCTGTGGTAACCTGAGCCGTGTGCCATAGGTCCACGATGTTGGTTCCATCTTTGAATGACGCCGCTGAAGCCATGACCCTTGCTTGTGCCGGTGACGTCAACCTTGTCGCCTTCTGCAAATGTGTCGCAAGTCAGTTCCTGACCCAAAGTATATTTGGAGCAGTCTGCGAAACGGAATTCACGAAGATAACGTTTTGCTGTCACGCCAGCTTTCTTGAAGTGGCCTGCTTGAGGTTTGCAAACTCTGGTTTCTTTAATTGTGCCAAATCCAACTTGGATTGCATCATAACCGTCGTTTTCTTTTGTCTTGATCTGCACTACGGGACAAGGACCTGCTTCCACAACTGTTACGGGAATGACCTTGCCGTCTTCTGTGAAGATTTGGCTCATGCCTAATTTCTTACCGATGATTGCTTTATCCATGTAAAGTTCACCCTCCTAATTATTTTGCGATTTTTGGTTTTTTGCTTAGAGTTTGATTGAGATGTCAACGCCGGCGGGCAAGTCAAGTTTCATGAGTGAATCAACTGTCTTGCTGGTGGGATTGAAAATGTCGATCAAACGCTTGTGTGTTCTGAGTTCAAATTGCTCACGGCTATCCTTATACTTGTGAGTTGCACGAAGGATTGTGATGATTTCCTTTTCTGTGGGAAGGGGGATAGGTCCTGAAACCTTTGTGCCTGTCTTCTTCACTGACTCAACGATTTTTTCTGCTGAGATGTCGATGAGATTGTGGTCGTAAGCTTTGAGCTTGATTCTAATTTTTTGTCCAGCCATTATTTAGCCTCCTAGATATTTAACACTTATCCGTGTGTGTCTTTTATTTTTTTATCGCCGTTTTCGCGGCGAAAACCGTGCCCTACGTGGACACAGCGCGACTAGAATACTAATTTTCAAGATGTTTGTCAAGCAAAATTTGGCACTTTTTCAAAAAAAGTCTAAATATAGTAAAATTTTTTCGTCTTTTAATATATATAAAGGAATAATAAAGCAAAAATCGCCCATTTCTGCCCCAATCAACAGCCCTGCCAAAAGAGCAATTTGCAAACAACAAAACAGTCAAAAAGCATTGGAGTTTTTTGGGAAAATTGCACTCACCCATTCGTTGGGTTCTTATACAAGCACTCACTTGTTCAAGGACGGAACGCGAGCAAAAATATGTGGTTTCGACTGTGCCCTGTGCACGTTTTGATGAAATGTTTGCACTCACTCATTCGTTGGGCTCTTATACAAGCACTCACTTGTTCAAGGACGGAACGCGAGCCACAGGGTGGCGAGAAAGGGAGTGCCGAGCACCAGATGAAAGTACGCTAGTCGCTGGTGGTCCACTCAAAATTCACCAAGCGACAAGTGGCATAACGAGTGGAATATCCCTAATGTGCGCGTGCCGAGTGTTGCCCCTTTGCGCAAGCAAATGAGGGGAAACACGTGAGGAAGGGATGGTTATTCACTTAAAATGTTCGCGTTCACTCAATTATTAATTAATAACATAAAAATGAGATATTGAGATGTATACTCAGCGCTCAAATAAAAGGCTCTATTGTGATGGATGACGAGAAAGAAAAACCCACAGGGTTCGTGGCGTACTTTCGTACGTAAGAGACCTGTGGGTTGCATCTGACAATGTCAGGCGCGCAATAGTGCCTTTTATTCTATAGTGGCATTAAGTTGAGCCAACAACTCCTCCAAATCTACGCCGTGAACGATTGCGATGTCTGCGATTGTTTCTTGATGTGCAAGTGCGCAGCCAAGGCAATGAAGACCTGCATTGCGAAGGACTTCTGCCACTTTGTCGGGATTGCCGATGTTGAGTGCATCAATGATGAGTGTGTCTTTGGTGATCATATATTACCTCCGTTAATTTAATCAAAAATATCCTCGTTGAGTGCAGTACACTATTGCTATGACTGTTGCCAAGACTGCAAGCACTGAGAACACTACTGTGCACACCTTGCCTGCTGAAATGGGATACTTGCCATATGAACGTCCTGTCCTGCCGTTGACAAGATAGTGATACACCTTGTCCTTGTGTTTGCATCCAAACATCCAAATTGGCACAAGGCTGTAATGGAATCCAACTGCCGAATAAGTGGTGTCTGCATCAAAAGAGCCAACAACGTCATAGTCATAACGTGAAAGGGCTTCTCTTTGGATGATGTCATCCATTATGCGTTTTGCAACAGCAAATCCGTCATCAAGAGTGGTGTCACTGCGCTCTGCTGAAAAACCTGCCGTATATTCCTTTTGATAACCTTCAAGATTGTCGGTGTCATAAGGATTGATGCGATGCAGTTCCTTTTGTGTCAAGTGTCTTGACGCCTCTACTATTATGTCCTTAAATGCACGAGATAATGTACCACTGACAGTAAACCATCTTGTACGAGTTTCAGTTCGGCGATTTTTGCCAGAGCCTACGGTGACTGTATAGTGTTCCCCAAGACGTGCCACATATGATGTGTAGGTGTTGCTTGAAAACAAATATGAAGGCACATAAACACCTTTCAAATTGTCTGCTTTGAAGTTCTTCTTGAAAGCGCCGTGAGCAAAGAATTTCTTTTTGATCCAGTTCTTGCCTGCCTCAAATGCCATTTCCTTGGTGTAAAGGAAAGGCAAGATTCCATCGGGTTTCAACCCTTTTTCATTCTTCAACTTTACAACGTTTGTTGCTGAGCAGAAAGGGCAAGCAGTTGCCATCTCGTATGAGTCGAATTCAACTTCGCCACCACAGTTGGGGCACTTGTAAACTTGTTTGAAGTCATCAATGACCCCACCCAGTTCTCTTTCTTCATTGTAGTTTCTTATGTAAGTGGGAATCTTTGTGATTTCTTTTTTGCTACTGCAATAGGGGCAGAGCAATCCCTGTGTTTTGGGATCATAAAGCATATCTGCCCCGCAGTTTTCACATTTTGAAATATGAGTTTGTTTTTCCATCAGTTATTAGTTGAGTTTTTGTCCACATTCAGGGCAGAATTTGATGCCACCTTTGACTTCTTTTCCACAGCCGGGGCACTTGATTGTTGTAGGTGCTCCACATTCAGGACAGAACTTGCTGTCTTCTGCGATGTCGTTGCCACACTTTGCACATTTGACTGTTGCGCCACCTTGTCTTGCACCATTCTTTGCGCCACATTCGGGGCAGAATTT
>JAZRGC010000051.1:0-5395 GCA_045643985.1 Clostridia bacterium | reverse complement strand
CACGTACATTCTTGGCAACTTGTGCAACACTTTCAATTGTTTGAAAAGTTGTGTTGAAAGGTTGTACACTTGCTCTGCATGGTTTTCGTTGATGTCAAAATATTTCATCAATGTATGCAATGAGTGTCCAAGGACGTCACTGATTGGTCTTTCGTTGACACCGGGCACTGCATAACGGAACATTGCGCCCTCTCTAAGACCACAACCACTGATTGTGACTTTGTCAAAACTGAATCTTGAGAAAACTGCGTTCATAACTGCAAGCGCACTGGGGAAGATGTCTGCTCTGCCACTTGAAAGCCCCTTGATCTTCATTGTGCTGTCAAGGTCAAGTTTTCTTATGGTTGCATAAATCTTTTCAAACTCATCCATTGGCACTTCATAGTTGTGTGTCATACGGAAGGGATATTTCTTCATAAGACGGCTGATTCTGCCAAGATTTCTAAATGCGCCACCAACACCGACTATTTGTGTATCGGGATCAACTTGACTGAGCCAAGGAATCTTGTCAAGATGTTCGCCAATGAATGCTTCAATCTTTCTTGCCCTTTCTTCGGGCTCACTGCCGTCATTCTTGAAAAGGTCAGTGATTGTCACTGAGCCAAAGGGCAATGTGTCATAATGGATGAGGTTTCTACGATTGTAGTAAATAAGGTTGGTTGAGCCACCACCCATTTCCATAATCAATCCCTTGGGGATATCCATTGAGTTGATGACACCTTGATAAACAAGCATTGCTTGTTCCTCAACTGTGAGCACCTTGATTTTGATGCCACAAGTCATTGCCACTTCGTCAAGGAATGATTTTTGGTTTTTTGCACGTCTAACTGCGGCAGTTGCATACGCAAAAATCTTGTCCACGTGGTTGGCGTCACAAAGACGACGGAACATTGTAAGTGTCTTGATGGTTTGTGCTATACGTTGAGGCTTGATGAAACCATCCCAGTCCATATCTTGTCCAAGACGTACAGATTCCTTGAGTTCATCAAAGACCACAAAGTGTCCACCTTCGAGGATGTTGACCAAAACCAGTCTTGCTGAATTTGAGCCAAGGTCGATAATTGCGATTTTTTCCATATATGTATCTCCTTAGGGAATTGCAGTTTTGCCTGCAAGCCCTTTCATATAGTCAAATGATTGACTTTGTTTCTGCTATAAGTTTACTTATAAAATTATTTGCATAGTTATTATAATACAGGTTTTGCCAATTGTAAATACCCAATTTTTTCAAAATTTCAATTTTGCAAGAAAAATCTCAAAAAAACAGTTTTAATTCTTTTTCAAAACCTGCGCAAGAAATGATACAACTGCAATGACAATCAAAAACCCACCAAACAATTTTGTCAAAAATTCCCCTTTCAAATCCGTTGCAAAAATAGATGAAAGCACCGTTGTCATAAGGGCAGGAATCAAAATTGTCATCGCCTTTTTCACGTCAACAAGTTTGTTTTTGAAATGAATGAAAAGCGCCAAAAGTCCTGTTGGCAAAAATGCCACAAGATTGACAGTTTGAGCAACAGTCTGCTCAACCCCAAAAAGCAGTACAAGCAGTGGGATTGTAAGTGTTCCACCACCCATTCCCATGCCTGCAAGGACTCCACCCAATGCGCCAACAATTACGTACAAAAAGTTTTTCATATTTTCAAAATCGATGTTTTATCATTTATTTTTGACATTTCAACATATAGTTTTTGTCAAACAACCATCTTTATCCCTGCAAGCAACATCACTCCATAAAATAGAATTTGCAGGAAAATATTACTGCACTTCTTCAAGGCATATGCCCCAAAAATCCCACCTAAAACCACCCCTAAAATAGTGGGCAAAAACACGTCACCACCATCAATTCCTTTTGACAAATACACAACGGAACTCACTGCGCACAAGGGCAAAATTACAAGGATTGCAGTGGCGTGAGAGCGCTTCATATTGAGCCCAGCAACCATTGTCAAAACAGGCACTGCAAGCATTCCACCACCTGCGCCAAACAAACCGTTTACAAATCCTATAAACAACCCTGCAACTGCCATAAGCAAAGACATTTTTTTCATCTTTTTCTTTTTGGGCAAGGCAAATTTTTGTGTGTTGTATGGCAAAATATTTTTTTCTATCTTCACTTCTTTCATATGTTTATTTTGAGAAAATTGAAAGAAAGTATGAAAAGTGTTTGCCAAAATTATTTTTTTAGTTTAGAATAATCAAGCATATTGTTTTAATTATGTGCATACGTGGGCATATTTAGAGCAAAAGGCAAAATCTTAAAATACAAATTAACTACTATCGTTTCGACGAAAAAGGTGAGTATGAATAAGAAAAGACTTACAGTATTAGCACTAATGATGGCACTTTTGATGGTGCTCTCAGCATTCATGCTTGTCGCATGCGACAAGGATGTCACAGACCCTGATGACGACACAACCGTCACAGTCAAGCCCACAGAAGGTCTTCTCATCAACAATGGCGACTTCAAGGTCACCAAGACAAGCGACAAGACTTTCCCCTTGACTCCTGAAAGTTGGTCAGGCGCAGCAATGTATTCCAGTGGTTCATATCCCAAGGGAGTCATCGCAGGCGTTATCGGTCTTGAGGAATCACTCTACAATGAACACAAAGCATTGTGGAACGATGACGGCACAATTTACAAAGAATTGAAATCACACTATTCAGACGAAAAAGATGCTGTCAACAATGCCCTCATGATCTATATGCCCAAAGAAGGCGCAGACGACAAGGACTATGGCGCAACAGCATACGGCTTTACGTCATCAAGTTTCAAACTTGCAAGCAACAAATT
This sequence comes from Clostridia bacterium, assembly GCA_045643985.1. Taxonomy (GTDB): domain Bacteria; phylum Bacillota; class Clostridia; order Christensenellales; family CAG-917; genus RGIG4097. Next base: position 2,601 of record JAZRGC010000051.1, on the reverse strand, counting down.
CTACAAACTTTCCGTTGATGTTCTCACCTACGACATCGAAGGTTCACTTGACAAAGACGGCAAGGAAAAAGAAGATGCAACCCCCGGCGCAAGAATTTATATTTCTTCTGCTGCATATGCAGAATATGCAACCATTGACACCAATGGCAAGTGGGAAACATACACCTTCTACTTTGAAAGTGCTGTTGCAAACGAAACTTCCCTTACAGTCCAACTCGGTCTTGGCAAATACAATGCAGAATACACACTTGGTTTGACAAGTGGTTATGCTTTCTTCGACAATCTTCTCCTTGAAGAAATCGAAGCAGACGTCTATGCCGAAAACAAGGCAGAATACACCCTTGAAAACGAAGCATATCGCAAGAACAACCAAGTCCACACACTCAAAGTCAACAATGGTCACTTTGATTTTGGCACAACCAAGGTCAGCGCATCAGCAGCAGCAAGCAACTGGAAAGTTGTCACAGGCACAAGCGCACCTGTCGGTCTTGGCAAAAACGGTATCATTGACGTGACAAAGTTTGCTGACAACTGCTCAAAGTATGCAGGAACATACTATGTGTCAACAGACGGCACAAGTGCAGAACTTCAATATCCTGCAAACCGTCTTACAAGAGAAGGTGGCGCAGCAGAAATCATTGGCACATTTGGTGACAGCCGTATTGGCAACACAGTCTATATGCTCTCACAACAAAGAATGACTGCACAAGGACTTCAATCATCAAAGCCCATCGTCATTGAAAAAGGCAAGCACTATGCAATCTCAGTGTCAGTTTACACCTATGATATTCACGGCGCAGGTGTCACTCTTACCCTTTCAGGTGAAGGCGAAGACATTTCAATCAAGGGCATCAGTGAAAACAAGTCAAACGTTGAATATCCTGCAGGTCTTCCTGAATTTGATGCAAACGGCACAAATGGTGGCTGGACAACATACACATTCTATATCGAAGGCAACCAATACAAGGATTACAACTATACAATGACACTCTGGCTCGGCACAGGCAGCCCCAGTGACAACACATCATACACCTACGAAAATTGGGAAAGCACAACCAAAAAGAGCGAAAAGGAACAAACAACCTATCTTGCAAACGGAACTTTCTCAACAGGTTGGGCATTCTTTGACGAAGTCAACCTTGAAGAAATCGCAGAAGCAGATTACACAAGCGCAACAGCAACCGAAGGTTTTGAAACCAATGGCGAAGACCTCAAAGTTTCACTCCACACAGAAAACTTGTTCCTTGTTGACACTGCAATCTCAGCAGATTTCACAACATTCTCAAATGCAAACGAATATGAAGGCACAACCCTTGGCACACCTGCAGGCTTCAGCATTCAAGGTCTTCTTGACAAAGTGGCAGATGACAAGACACTTCCCTTCATCGATGTTACAGCAGGTGTTGTTTCAATCGCAGATGGCGCAGACTTCAGCGAATATGGCATTGAAAATCCCGGCAAGCCTTACAACATCACATCAGACAATGCATTGATGATCAAGGCAAACTCAAACACCTACTTCTACTATGACACCGATGCATTCACCATCACAAAGAATAAGGCATATCGCATCTCATTCTGGGTGAAGACAGTTGACACACAATCAACAGCAGGCGTCCATGCATTCCTTGTCAATGATGAAGACGAAACACTCTCATCATTTGCAACAATCAACACAGAAACAGTTGTCGATGACGAAACAGTCAGCACTTGGACAGAATACACATTCTACGTCCTTGGCCACGAAACTGAAGACAAGGAAATCAGCATTAGAATCGCATACGGCACAGGCACCAAGTGGACATCATCAACCCTTGCAGACGGCGTTGCATTCATCTCAAATATGAGCATGACAGCAATCAAGCACAGCGACTATGAAAACGCAACAGCAAGTGGCAAAAACGTCAAGAGCGTTGCACTCGGCGAAGAAAAGTCAGTGGCAAGCGCATTCACAAACGGCAACTTCAACTCATACAACGTCAGCGACACAGAAGGTCTTGAAGATGCAGAAGGCATCCTTGCCAACAACACTGAAGCAGGTGCACCCAACAACTGGACACTCTCAGACAGCACCTACAAGCCTCTCGGTGACGACAAAGAAAACACAGTTGACACCAACAAGTCATACTATGATGACAACAACCTTGTTGCAGGTATCATCAAACTTGAACAACAAGCAGACAACAAAAACTTCTACAATGCTTCAAACCAAATCAGCAACTTGTTCGGTGCACAAGCAACTGAATTTGACACATTGTACGGCGCAGAAGATGACACATACTTTGACAATGCAGAACGTCTTGGCGCACCTTACGTCCTTGCACTTGCAGGTCTTAATGACGTCAAGTACAGCCGTAGATACACAAGCAAAGCATTCTCACTCTCAGCAGGCAGCAACTATGAAGTGAAAGTTTGGGTCAAGACAATTGGCGCAGCAACATACAGCATCTACCTTACAGGTGGCGCAAGTGGCAACACATACTTCGATCAACCTGCAAACTTTGTTGTCAAGACAGACGGCACAACAGATTGGACATGCTACACATTCTATATTGAAGTTGGTCTTACATCTGTTTCATCACTCAAACTCTCACTTGGCCT
>JAZRGC010000050.1:0-2426 GCA_045643985.1 Clostridia bacterium | reverse complement strand
ACTATCCTTTCTTTGATCAACGATCTTGTCAAGGTCAACAAATGCACCACCACAAATAAACAAAATGTTGGTTGTATCAAGCAAATAGCATTCTTGATTTGGATGCTTTCTTCCACCTTGAGGAGGCACACTTGCCACAGTTCCTTCAATTATTTTAAGAAGTGCTTGTTGAACACCTTCGCCACTCACATCACGTGTGATTGACACATTTTCGCTTTTGCGAGCGATTTTGTCAATTTCGTCAATATAAATGATGCCAACTTCTGCTTTTTTGATGTCACCATTTGCTGCTTGTATAAGTTTGAGCAAGATGTTTTCGACATCTTCGCCAACATAACCGGCTTCTGTCAATGTTGTTGCATCTGCAACGGCAAAAGGAACATTGAGAATTTGTGCAAGTGTCTTTGCAAGCAATGTTTTGCCACTTCCAGTAGGACCAAGCATAAGAACATTGCTCTTTTCAAGAACTACGCCATCACGATTGTGCTTTTTGGCATGATTGACACGTTTATAATGATTGTACACAGCAACGGACAACACTTTCTTTGCACTGTCTTGTCCAATGATATATTCATCAAGTTTTGCTTTGATTTGTTGAGGAGTGTACAATGAAACAACATCACTGCTATTGCCGTTTTTTCTTTCAAGAACAAATGATGCTTGCTCTATGCATTCGTTGCAAATAAACAAGTCATTTGGTCCGGCAACAAGATCTGCCACTTCATCACCACTGCGACCACAAAAACAACAGTGTACCACTTTTTGATAATCCATTTCTACTCCAAATCGCCAAGGGCGAAAATCGCCCTTTGACGTTATGTTAAATTTTGTCGGCTATAAAGCACGATCACAATTCAAATCAAAGATTTGAATTTTAGTTTACAGGCGATTTGTGAAAATACGATCGACCAAACCATAATTCAATGCTTCATCTGCAGTCATATAGTAATCACGGTCTGTATCGATTTCCACCTTGTCAAGCGATTGTCCTGTGTTTGCAGCAAGAATTGTGTTGAGTTTCTTTTTTGTTTTAAGAATTTCTTCTGCAACAATTGCGATGTCACTTGCTTGACCCTGTGCACCACCCAAAGGTTGGTGGATCATAATTTTTGAGTTAGGCAAAGAATATCTCTTGCCCTTTGCGCCACTTGAAAGCAAGAATGCGCCCATTGATGCTGCCATACCGATGCAAATGGTTGACACATCGCACTTGATATAGTTCATTGTGTCAAAGATTGCCATACCTGCTGACACTGAGCCACCAGGGCTGTTGATGTAAAGACAAATGTCTTTTCCTGCATCTTTGCCTTCAAGATACAAAAGTTGTGCAACAATTGTGTTTGCAACAGCATCATTAATTTCGCCTGTAAGGAAGATAATTCTATCTTCCAACAAGCGTGAATAAATGTCGTATGAACGTTCGCCACGTCCGGTTTGTTCGACAATATATGGAATGAGAGTATTGTGCATATTATTCTCCATTTTCCCTTATTCTAAAATTGATTATTCTGCCTTCTTTGTTGTCTTTTTTGCAGGTGCTTTCTTGGGTGCAGGTTTTTCTTCAGTTGCTTCCACTGCATCTGTTGCCTTCTTTGCACTTGACTTTGAAACTGCACTATTTTCTTTCTTAAGAAGTGCCATCAATTTTTCTGAAAGGATTTGATTGACGATGTAGTCAATTTGTTCCTTGCGGAGTGCTTTTCTATATGTATCAAGGTCTTTTCCTGCATCTGCAGCCATCTTTGAAAGCTTTTCATCGATTTCTTCATCGCTGAACTTGAGATCTTCTGTTCTTACGATTTGTTCCATTACAAGACGGATCTTGACACTCTTTTCTGCTTGTGCCTTGTATTCCTTCTTGAGACCTTCTTTGTCCATGCCAACGTATCCAAGATAGTCATCAAGTTTGATGCCTTGATACATAAGACGATATTCAAATTCTGCAACCATATCTTCTGCTTCTGCATCGATCATTGCTTCAGGGATTTCAACTGTTGCATTTTTGACAATTGCTTCGACGAGTGCATCTTCATATGCATGTTCTGCACGAAGTTCTGCATCTTCTTTCATTTTATTTTTGATGTCGTTCTTATATTCTGCAAGAGTGTCAAATTCTGAAACATCTTTTGCAAATTCATCATCAAGTGCAGGAAGTTCCTTTACTTTTACTGCATGAACTGTACATTCAAAGACTGCATCTGCGCCTTTGAGGTTTTCTGCATGGTAGTCTTCAGGGAATTTGACGTTGACTGCCTTGTTTTCGCCTGCTTTTACGCCAACAAGTTGTTCTTCAAAGCCGGGGATAAATTGACCACTGCCAAGTTCAAGTTCATAGTGTTCTGCTGCGCCACCTTCAAACTTGACACCATCAACTGAGCCAACAAAGTCGATATCAACGATATCGCCAAGTTCTGCTGCTTTGTCTG
>JAZRGC010000049.1:0-2091 GCA_045643985.1 Clostridia bacterium | reverse complement strand
ATATTGCTTCAAAAAGCATTGGACTTTGCAAGGGAAATCTTTGAAAATGATTTCAGTGGCCATGACTTTTTCCACACTCTTAGAGTGTACAATACGGCAATGAAAATTGCCGAAAAAGAAGGTGCAGACCTTGAAATAGTTGGGCTTTCAGCCCTTCTTCACGATGTTGATGACAGAAAACTTTCGCCAAGCACTTGTGAAAACAAGGATAATGCAGTGGGATTTTTGAAGTCAAATGGTGTTGATGATGACAAAATCGCATTGATAGTCAAAATCATAGGCGAGATTTCATACGTTGGCACTGATTCAGTTGTGCCAAGCACCATTGAAGGCAAGTGTGTGCAAGATGCAGACAGGCTTGATGCAATAGGTGCAATCGGCATTGCAAGAGCATTTGCATATGGTGGCAGTCACAACCGATATATGCATCATCCAGACATCAAACCCAATCTCAATATGAGTGGGGAAGAATATCGCAAATCCAACTCAACAACAATCAATCATTTCTATGAAAAACTGTTTCTGTTGAAAGATATGATGAGCACAAATTCAGCAAAGGAAATTGCAAATGGAAGACAGGAATATATGCAAGCCTTTGTGGACACTTTTATGGCAGAATGGGATGGCGAAATGTAGAGTTTGCCATCCAAAAGCCTAATCGCATCGTGCGCGTGCGCACATGCGCGCAAAACTATATATAAGCACTTAGTTTGATAAGTATATCAATATAATAACAAGCGCAGTAAAAAAGGAAATCACGCCCTTCGAGCGTGATTTTTTTATGCAAAATTTGTCCTTGTTTGTCGCAGTAGTATTGTAGAGAAAATTTGCTCATAAATTGTAGTATGTTTTATGGTCTTATAAGTGGGCGACTTGAAGGCTTGCTCGGTGATTACGATGAAACATCAATCACTGAAATTCGGTTGAGAAAGGGCAATCCACTTGTGATTTTTCAAGGCACAAAAAAAATATATCCTGTCAGTGATGGTGGCAGATATATTGTCGCTGAAAAGGACATCGAAACAGTCCTTGGTTTTGCAACGGATTTTTCAGTGTATGCAGTGCAGGACCAGTTGAATCGTGGTTATCTTGTCAAAAACGGAGTGCGAATTGGTGTCAGTGGGTTTGGAGTGGTGGAGCAGGGCAAAATTGTGACAATCAAGGATATAAGCGCCCTTGTATTGCGCATACCACATCAAATAAAGGGTTGCGCCGACAATTTGATGGCTCAAATTTGTCACGAAGATATCGTCAAATCCACATTGATCATCTCTCCACCGGGGGCAGGAAAAACAACGTTGCTGAGAGATATGGCAAGGCTTGCATCCACAAAGGTCAACACAATGATAATTGACGAGAGATGTGAGATTGCAGGGCTCAACTGTTGTCTAGATGTGGGAGAAAGCGAAATTATGAGTGGAATTGACAAGAAAATCGCCTATGAGTTTGCCATACGCTCAATGTCGCCAACGCTTATTGTCACCGATGAAATATTTTCTAGGGCAGACGTAGAAAGTGTTGTGGATGTGATGAGATGTGGTGTAAAAATTTTTGCTTCAATCCATGGCACTGACCTTGATGATGTCAAAAAGAGCCCGGTTTTTCAAGGGTTGTTGCCTGTATTTGAAGCCTTTGTCACACTTGCGCCCATAGGAAAGGTGGTGTCAGTTGAATACAAGTGATTTTTTGCGATTGATAGCAGGTGGAATCATCGCACTTGTGTCGTCATATGTTGGACTTCTTGTGAAAAATGGCTACAAGGACAACACAAAACTCTACAAGGATTTGATTGAGTTTTGTGACTTATACAAGGGAGAACTGTCTTACGAAAAAGCGACCTTGATTGATATAATAAGCAGGTTTTGCGCAAGCAAAAAAGGCAAAACTGCCGACATTTTCAAGGAATACGCAAAGGATATGCAAACATCAGGGCAGTTTTTTCGAGATGCAGAAAAGTGGAATGTTGCTCATCTAAAAAAGGAGCAAAAACAAGAGATACTAGACTTCCTAAATGGACTTGGCAAATCGGGCACAACTGAGCAAATGTCATTTGTCAACAAGCATTTGGAGTCCTTTTCAAAGCGTAAAAAG
>JAZRGC010000048.1:0-3183 GCA_045643985.1 Clostridia bacterium | reverse complement strand
AAATGGGCAGTTATTTCAACCACGATCCACGTCGCAATCGTAAACTTCTTCTCAACAAGGCAGAAATACGCAAATTGAAAGCCAAAGTCGAGCAAAAGGGCTATACTCTTGTGCCACTGAAAGTGTATTTCAAAGATGCTCTTGTCAAGGTGGAACTTGGTCTTTGCAAGGGTAAGGAAACCCACGACAAGCGAGAAAGCATCAAACGTAGAGAAGAAGACAGAAAGATTGAAAGAATCAAAAAGGAATACAATATAAAATAAGGAATACTATGGACAAACATATTGACACAATTTGCGTGCAAGGTGGCTATACACCATCCAATGGCGAGCCAAGACAAATCCCCATCATCCAAAGCACAACATTCAAGTATGACACAAGCGAGGATATGGGCAAACTCTTTGATCTTGAAGCAAGTGGCTATTTTTACACACGTCTTCAAAACCCCACCAATGACTATGTTGCAAAGAAACTTGCAGAACTTGAAGGTGGCAAAGCAGGCATGCTTACATCATCAGGTCAATCAGCCAACTTCTTTGCAGTGTTCAATCTTGCACAATGTGGCGATCACATTTTGTCAAGCGCAAACATCTATGGTGGCACATTCAATCTCTTTTCAGTGACAATGAAGAAGATGGGCATTGATTTCACTTTCATCTCACCTGACAGCACAGAAGAAGAAATCCAAAGAGAAATCCGTCCCAACACCAAGGCTATCTTTGGCGAAACTGTCGCCAATCCATCACTTGCAGTCCTTGACATTGAATTGTTTGCAAAAGTGGCACACAAAAACGGTATTCCTCTCATCATAGACAACACCTTTGCAACACCTGTCAATTGCAGACCTATTGAATGGGGCGCAGACATCGTCACACACTCCACAACCAAATATATTGATGGACACGGAGTATCTGTGGGTGGTGCAATCATCGATGCAGGCAACTTTGACTGGATGGCACACAAAGACAAATTCCCCGGACTTACAACACCAGACGACAGTTATCATGGCATCACTTATGCCGAGAAGTTTGGCAAGGAAGGCGCATTCATCACAAAGGCAACTGCACAACTTATGCGTGACTTTGGCGCAACACAATCTCCCCAACACGCCTTTTATATCAATATGGGGCTTGAAAGCCTCCACGTACGTATGGCACGACACACCGAAAACGGAAAGGCTGTTGCTGAGTTTTTGAAATCACATCCTCAAGTTGCATGGGTGACATATCCTGACCTTGATGGTGACAAATATAATGCACTCCAAAAGAAATATTGCCCCAATGGCACTTGTGGCGTCATCAGTTTTGGTGTCAAGGGTGGCAGAAAGAATGCAGAAGCATTTATGAAACAATTGAAGGTCATTGCAATTGAAACACACGTTGCCGATGCAAGAAGTTGTTGCTTGCACCCTGCCAGCGCAACACATCGCCAAATGACAGATGATGAACTCATTTCTGCAGGCATAACTGCCGATTTGGTTCGTATCAGTTGTGGACTTGAAGACAAACGTGACCTTATCGAAGACCTTAGACAAGCACTCGACTCAGTAAAATAACCGAAGATTATGCCTATTATCATTCCAAAAGACTTGCCAGCCTATAAGGTTATGGCAAAAGAAAAAATCTTTGTGATGGACAGCGATAGAGCAGGCAAGCAGGACATACGTCCCATTGAAATTGCCATTGTCAATCTTATGCCCACAAAGGAAGTGACCGAAGCACAACTTGTGCGCCTTTTGTCAAACAGTCCTTTGCAGATCAACATCACACTCATCAAGATGGCGACATATACAAGCACTCACGTCAGTGGCGACCATATGGCAAAGTTTTACTGCACTCTTGACGAAGCAAAAAAGAAGAAATTTGACGGAATGATTGTCACAGGCGCTCCTGTTGAAAACATCCCCTTTGAAGAAGTCAAATATTGGAAGGAATTGACAGAAATCATCGACTTTGCCGAAGATCACGTCACAAGCACAATCTATATCTGTTGGGGTGCACAAGCAGCACTGTATTATCAATACGGCATCAACAAAAAACCTTTGCCTGAAAAACTTTTTGGCATCTTTGAAACAAAGGCAGTTGTTGAAAACGATATGCTCCTTAAAGGTATGAATGATGAGTTCAACATCCCCCATTCAAGACATACAACCATAGACGAAGATGCAGTGCGCAAATGCAAGGATTTGAAAGTGCTTGCAGTCAGCGACAAAGCAGGCATATCCATTGCAAAACGTCACAACAACAAGAGTTTCTATTTTACAGGCCACGCTGAATATGACCGTGATACACTGCTCACCGAATATGAAAGAGATTTGGCAAAAGGGGAAAAGATACACGCCCCCGAAAACTATTTCAAAGGTGACAGCAAGGAAATCTCTTGGACATGGCGATCAACAGCCAACTTGCTTTTCTACAACTGGCTCAATTACTACGTCTATCAAATCACACCTTTTGACATTAGTAAAATATCGCAGTCTTGCTGAGAATAAGAAAAAAGCACCCAACAACAAGGGTGCTTTTTGAATGAAAAGAAATCTTTGATTTCGTGATATTTCGCTTGCGCTCAGTGAAAGAAGGCTCTGCCTTCGTGATAGACACGTTGTGTCGTTATGGTGGAAATTTTGTACTCACTCATTCGTGGCGTTCTTATACAAGCACTCACTTGTTCAAGGATGGAACGCGAGCCGCAGCGGCGGCGAGAAAGCGAGTGCCGAGCACCAGACAAAAGTACGCTAGTCGCTGGTGTTCCACTCAAAATTCACCAAGCGACAAGTGGCATAATGAGTGGTATATACCTAACGTGCGAGAGCCGTAAGGAACGAAGTGACGGAATAGCGCATTGTTACGGCAAAGCCGTCAATCGCGTCGAGTTGCCCCTTTGCGAGAGCAAATGAGGGGAAACACGTGAGGAAGGGGTGGTTATTCTCTTGATATGTTTGCACTCACTTGTCACGTAGTTATAAATGCAAAATAAAAAGGACTGGCAACAGTCCTTTTTATCTAAAATAGTCTTTTCGCAAGTTTATTCTATGATTTCTTGTGCTTCAACTGGGGTTTTGGTCAAATCATCTTGATTTTCAATGGTTTCATCGTTGTCTGTTGATGTGTTGCTTTCATTGCAATCAAAGGGGCAATTGCAACCGTCTTCTCCACAGGTGCAGACTTCGGTCATGTCGTCAGT
>JAZRGC010000047.1:0-3532 GCA_045643985.1 Clostridia bacterium | reverse complement strand
TTATTTTCACAATTACATTTTTAGGATATTTATGGAAAAGCGCGAACTTACTATTTACACCGATGGTGCTTGCAGTGGAAATCCCGGTTTCGGTGGTTGGGCTGCTGTGCTAATGTACAAGCAACACAAAAAAGAAATTTCTGGTGGCGAGGCAGACACAACAAACAATCGTATGGAACTTCAAGCAATTATAGAAGGACTCAAAGCCATCAAGGATGAATCGGCCATAGTGAACCTTTACAGCGACAGTGCATATGTTGTCAATGCAATAAATGAAGGTTGGATATACAATTGGGCAATCAAAGGCTGGCGCACATCAGGCAAGGACGATGTAAAAAACGTTGACTTGTGGAAAGAACTGCTCTCTTTGATGAAAAAACACAATGTTACATTTATCAAGGTAAAGGGACACGCTGACAACGAATACAATAATCGTTGCGATGCCCTTGCACGTGGCGCAATAAAAGAACTCCAAAAGAAAATGGTCCTTGATGAATTGCCATTTTAATCAATAATATTCACAAAAATCAAACCACCTATGTCTAGGTGGTTTTTTTGCATAAAAAAGCCACTCTTTCGAGTGGCTTTGTTTTTTACTGATTATTCAGCAGGTTCTTCGACCTTCTTTTTGCGAGTTGTCTTTTTCTTGGGTGCTTCTTCTTGAACTGCTTCTTCTGCTTCGAGATCAAGTTTCAAGCCCTTGAACAAATCGCCGAGTGATGCGCTTGAGCTGCCTGAAATAAATTCCTTAGGTTCTGCAGTTGTGTCTGCTGCCTTTCTTGAACGACGTTCTCTCTTTTCTTCGCCTTCTGCAACCTTGTCTTCGAACTTCTTGATACGTGAGTTCTTCTTGGGTTTTTCTGTTGCTTCTGCTTCAACTTCTGCTGCAGGTGCTTCTTCAACAACTTCAGGTGCGGGGAGCAATTCCTTGATTGAAAGTGTGATACGATTGTCTTCAAAGCCGATGATTTTTGCTTCGATTTCTTCGCCTGCTTTCAAGATTTCGTTTGCATCTTTAATCCAGTTGTGTGAAATTTGTGAAACGTGAACAAGACCGTCAACTCCTTCACAAATTGAAATGAATGCGCCGTATGAGAAGATTCTTTCAACTTTACCCTTGATGATTGTTCCAACGGGGAATCTTTCTGCTGCAACTTCATAAGGCTTCTTTTGGAGTTGTTTGTAACCAAGAGAAATCTTGCCTGTTGCTCTGTCCATCTTGAGGACTACGAAATCATAGCTTTCGCCAATTGTAAGAACTGTGCTAGGATCTGTGATCTTGTTCCAGCTGAGTTCTGAGATGTGTGCAAGGCAATCAAAGCCTTTGACGCTTACGAATGCACCGAATGCTGTAAATCTCTTAACTTTGCCGTTGACGATGTCATGAACGTGAATGTTATTCCAGAAATCATCTTCTTTTGCTGCTTTTTCTCTTTCGAGATATTTCTTTGCTGATGCAACGATGAATTTTGATTTCTTGTTTGCTTTTTCTTCTTCGCCTTCTTCTGTTTCTTCGTTCAATTGAACAACATGAAGTGTCTTGCCTTTGTAATCTTCAAGGTTCTTGACATAACCCATCTTGACATGGCTTGCGGGAACAAACACTGTGTATGAACCAAGTCTGCCACGGAGACCGCCCTTGACGACTTCGGTGATTGTGAGATCAAATTCGCCACCGGCAAGTGCCTTTTCTGCTTCTGCATCTTCAAGGACTTTGAGGTCAACTTCTTTCTTTGAGAGAAGGATGTAGTCCTTGTTGCTTTCGCCAGTGTAGATACCGGAGATGCTGTCGCCTTTCTTGTAGTTTGCGGGATCGTATGTGCCGTCAACTTCTGCGTCAGCCTTATCAATGAAACCGTCTTTTTTGCCGATTTGCATTCCAACATAGATACCGTTTTCGTCTGCATTGAGAACGATGCCGTCATACTTCTTGCCTTTCTTATAGTTGGCATAACCCATGGCACGGTCTGATTTGACTATGTCTTCCATTGTGAGCTCTTTTTCTGCTCCTGTTTCTGCGGCGTTTGCTTGCATTTGAAGTGTTGCTTCTTCTTTCACTTCAACTGTGTTGTTGCGAGTTTCACTCATAAGTTTTGTTACCTCCTGAATCAACCACGGTGGAGTTGATGCTCCTGCCACGATTGAAATGCTATAAAATTCTTTGTTTCTTAATTGATTTAATTGGGACGGATTCTCCACGAAGAAGACATTTTCATTGACTTCCTTTGCCACCTGAAAAAGACGTCTTGTATTTGCGCTATTTCTGCTTCCGAGCACGACAACTGCATCGTATTCGCCTGCAAGCGCACGTGTTTCATCCTGTCTTGCCTTTGTAGTATAACAAATTGTATCAAAAATTCCAAACGTTTTGTCGCTGTTTTTTTGCAAATTTGCAACAAAATCGCAAATTTTTTGGTATTCTTCGGCAAGAATTGTGGTTTGGAACACTATTGAGCCCGATTTTTCGATTTTTTCGACCTCGCCAAGCCCACTTATGATTTCTCCATTTCCGTGAGCATAACTGAACGTTCCCACCACTTCATCGTGGTTTTTATCCCCCACTAGATAGACAAAATCACCTTGGTTGTGTCTTTCTTCAACAATGTTATGAATTCGTTTTACAACCTTGCATGTCGCATCATAAAGCACGACTCCTTTTGCACGAAGTTCTTCTTCGATTTCAACAGGAATGCCGTGCGCCCTAATAAGTGCAACATCTCCGGATTTAAGGGTGCTCCACTGGCTTTGGGGCAAGGCGACAACACCCCTTTCTTTCAAATATTCTGTGACCAATTCATTATGCACAAGTTCCCCTAGAGTGTAAACCCTAGGGTTGCTTTGGGCAAGTTCCAATGCCTTGTTTACAGCACCTGAAACTCCACCACAAAAACCTGCGCTTTTAGCCACATAGATATCCATTATTCTGCGATTTCTTCAGTTTGTTTTTTTGATTTTTTATTCTTCTTTTTGTTCTTTTTTGCAAGGATTTCTTCAACTGCTTCATTGCAAAGACGTCTTGTTTCTTGCATCTTTTCGTAAACGTACTGAGTTGCTCTTTCCTTGTTTTCATCGGTGGGTTTATCATTGAAGAATTGGCTCATATCGATAGGTTCGCCGATGTAAAGATATGTACGCTTAAATTTCTTCAAACTATGATGGTAAATCATAGGAAGAATGTTTCTCTTTGCTTTGATAGCAAATCTTGCAGGACCATGCTTGAAAGGAAGCAATTTTTCATCATAATCACGATTTCTTGTGCCTTCGGGGAAAATAAGGAGTTTTCTATTTTCATCTTTGAGGACATTCATGATTGCTTTCATTGCTTGGATATCTGCTTCTCCTCTATTTACAGGGATACAACCAACTTTTTTGAGATACCAACCACCAAATTTCTTTTCAAATGCTTCTTGCTTTGCAACAACATTCAATTCGTCTTTCATCAAAAGTGCGCCCATAATGACACCATCAAGTGATGTGTAGTGGTTGCAAACGATCATACCACCTTGAAAATTGTCAAAGTTTTCTTTATTGA
>JAZRGC010000046.1:0-15762 GCA_045643985.1 Clostridia bacterium | reverse complement strand
ACACTCTCAATGACTGCAGAACACTTTGCCCAACTGCAACAACAACCGCATCATACAATGGCTACAATTACGACGCAAAAGTCCTTGACAAAGACGGGAATGTAAGAGGTGGATATGGCTATCCCATTGGTCAGATTTTTGTCAAGCGCAATGCCTTCACTGTCCACAGTTATGACGTACTCAACTATCTCATTGACGGAAAATTCTCATCAGATCACTTCCCTGTTGTTGTAGAACTTTCACTCAACTGACCCAAATGAACTTTGCAAACCCACTCCTTTGAGTGGGTTTTTTGTTGTTTGAAATCAAATTTAATAGTGCGCCTTTGACTGTTTAGATTGCTCAAAATCGCCATAAATCATGAAATAATTGGAAAATTTTGGACTTTGGTATTGTATTTCCAACAAAAATAGGGTATAATATTGTCACCAATAAACAACTGGCGCAAGTCAGGTAGGAGAAAAAATGAACAAAACTGAATTTATCAAAGCCCTTGCAAATCAAGCAAATCTTTCACTCAAAGACGCACAAGCAGCAGTTGATGGTTTCATCGAAGTTGTTGCAGAAGCACTCAAAGAAGGCGACAAAGTTGCAATTTCAGGTCTTGGCACTTTCGAACTCAAAGAAAAAGCAGCACGTAAAGGCATCAATCCTTTGACAAAAGAAGAAATCATGATCCCTGCAAGCAAATCACCTTCTCTCAAAGTTGGCAGACTTTTCAAGGACAGATTCAACTAAGCAAAGCCAAAACAAAAGCCACTCAAACGAGTGGCTTTTTTCTTTGTTTTTTGGACTTCTATCCCCTTGTATTTTATCCTTTCATTTTACTTTTTTGACACAATTGCTCCCGTTTCTGGCTCTAAAAGCAGCGCCCAGTAGTCAACACCTTCCGAGATGTAAGACACATAATAATAGTAGTGTTGCCTATCCCCTGTGATGAGTTTGACGTACACTTCTCTGTTGTACTCTCCCTTTTCCTTTGCGCTTGCAATTCTATCAGCAAATTCCTTTTCTGCTATGTTGACAACATCCAAGGATGTGAGTTTGCCTTCAAGCACGTTGACAAGATTGATACATTGTGCATTTTCCCCTTCTCCAATTGTGATTGAAGTTGGCACAAAATCCATAGTCAATTCTTGCGAATACTCTCCAAACTGATTTCCACTTAACTTTCCACTCAGCGACACCGACTGATTGCTTATAGTGTAGGAATACTCGTTGTTGTCATGGACTTTCAAAGGTGTAATGTTCAACTCAGCCACGTCAACAACGTTGGTTGCTTTGCCATCTGCAATGAAAGTTTTTTCTCTTTTCAAAATTTCGACACTAACTGCAAAATCTTCATTTTCCCCCGCATAGAATGCCAAAACTTGCCTTGAAACGTTGCTTTCTTCTTTTGGCTCAATCACTTGATCGCATGCACAAAATGCCAAGGCAAAAACTAAAATGATCATTGTCAACAAAACTGCAATAATTTTCTTCTTCATGGTAAAAATTATGATTGCAACTTGTTTTGTATGACAGATAATTTTGCACCTTTTTGTGAGATGTGTGGGCTAATGCATCAAAATAAAGGCAAAATTGCCTTTATATGCGCTCATTAGTTGCTTTTTTCATAAATATATTATACACTCTCACTTGCAAAGCAAAATAATTTTTGGTGGACTATGAAGAAACTTACACCCGAAAAAGACACAAATAATTTGGTGGAAAACGTTGACGGCAACACTCTTGCCCCAGACATTTCATCAAATGAAGATGAAATTGTCAACTACACTGACAGCACAACTGGTCTTACGGCAGTTGAGGTTGAAACACGTGTAAAAGAAGGCAAAATCAATGGCGAACAAACAATCAAAACAAAGTCAATCCCACAAATTCTCCGTGAGAACATCCTCACATTCTTCAACTTTGTTTTTGTTGCATTTGCAGTGATACTTCTCTTTTTCACATTCCTTGATTTCCACACCATTGACGGAAAGTTGACAGTTGATGCACATTTTGACATTGCAGGCTTTGGCAACTTTGGATTTATGATCCTCATCATCGGCAACTGCATTTGTGGGATTGTCCAAGGCATACGTTCAAAGCGCACAATGGACAAACTCTCACTGCTCTCTGCCCCTAAGGCAATTGTCATCCGTGACGGAGAAGAAAGTGAGATTGCAATTGAAGACATCGTCCTTGATGACATCACATTGCTCACAACAGGCAGACAAATCTGTGCAGACGGCATCATTGTTGACGGAACAATTGAAGTCAATGAAAGCCTTATCACAGGCGAACCCGATGCCATTGTCAAAAACCCCGGCGATAAGGTTATGTCAGGCAGTTTTGTTGTGTCAGGCAAGGCAAAATGTCAAGTCATTCACATTGGACTGGACAACTTTGCAATGAAGATTTCTGCTGGTGCAAAGTATATCAAACGCCCTTCAAGCGAAATTTGGCGCTCACTTATGTTTGTGACAAAGTTTATGTCCATTGCAATCATCCCTGTTGGCATTGCGCTTTTCCTCATCAAATATCTTGCCCAAGGTGGCAATCTCAGTGATACGGCAGTCAAAACAATCGGCACACTCATCGGTATGATGCCAAGTGGTCTTGTTGCCCTTGCTTCAACCGTTTTCTGTGTCAGTGTCATACGTCTTTCAAAATACAACACCAACGCACAAGACTTATACTGCATTGAAACTCTTGCCCGTGTTGATGTGCTTTGTCTTGACAAAACCGGCACAATCACCGAAGGCACAATGGAAGTCAACGATATTGAATGTGTTGACGGAGATGTTGACGAAATCAAAGGACTTTTGAAGGATTTCACCACTGCTCTTGACGGGGGCGATGCAACATCCAACGCAATTGCCGATTACGTCAAGGACTTTGAAACCACAAGACAATGCACTGCAACTGTCCCCTTCTCATCACAACGTAAATATAGTGGCGCAACTCTTGACGGCATTTCATACGTTTTGGGCGCACCTGAGTTTGTGTTGAAAAACATTGATGATGAAATCAAGGCAAAAATCGCAGGTATGGCAGAGCAAGGCTATCGTGTCCTTGTCCTTGCAAAATCAACAAACCAATTTGACGGAAACAATCTCCCTGAGGGATTGACACTTGTTGGCTACATCTATATCACAGACAAAATTAGACCCGAAGCACCCGACACACTGCGCTATTTCAAGGAACAAGGCGTCACAGTGAAGATTATCTCTGGCGACAACCCTGCAACAGTCCGTACAGTTGCAATGCGCGCAGGACTTGACAACTGTGATGATTTGATTGATATGTCAACAGTCAGTGATGAAGAAATCCCTGAAATTGCAGAAAAATATACCATATTTGGCAGAGTGCTTCCCCACCAAAAACTCGCCCTTGTAAAGGCATTGAAGGCAAAAGGACACACTGTTGCAATGACAGGCGATGGTGTCAATGACGTCCTTGCTTTGAAGGAAGCAGATTGCTCCGTGGCTATGGCATCAGGCTCAGATGCTGCAAAGAATGTCAGTTCACTTGTGCTCCTTGACTCCAACTTTGCATCAATGCCAAAAGTTGTTGAAGAAGGCAGACGTAGCATCAACAATCTTGAGCGCACAGCATCTCTCTATCTTATGAAGACACTCTACAATACAATGCTTGCAGTGCTCTTTATGATCGTGCCTATGGGGCTCCCCTTTGAGCCAAGAAACCTTACTGTCATCAGTTCGGTCACAATCGGTATGCCATCAATTGCTCTTGCCCTTGAACCCAACAAGGAAAGAGTGTCCGGCCACTTCCTGCCAAAAGTCCTATCCCATGCACTGCCCGGCAGTTTGACAGTTGTCATTGGTGCAATACTTGTGATGATTACAAGCAACTTCATTTTGACAGACTTGTCAACAACACAAGTGCAAGGTATGTATATTGTCCTTACAACATTCATCGGGCTTGCTTATCTTCTCAAAGTGTCATTGCCTTTCAGTTGGGTGCATGCAGTCAATTTCTTTGCAATGATTTTGATCTTTGTTGCATTCCACTTTATTGAATTAGGCAATCCAAACGGTGGTTTCTATTTCAGCACAATAGAGTTTTATGGACTCAACACAAACTACACCCCCGAAATGATTTACGCCCTTCTCATCATCGGCACAATCCTTGTGGGGATATTCATTGGACTGCTGTTTGCTTTGAATGGACTCACCAAAAAAGAAGACGGAAAGTTTGTCGAATTCCTTAGAAAAATGAAGGTGGTTTAAACCGATCGTTTGACACAAAACAATGTTTAACAACAAAAAAAGAGCAACTCAAGTTGCTCTTTTTGTTTTTCATTTATATTTTTGTTTATGTTCTGTTGCTTGGATTTATTGTGCAAAATTGATAACGATTGTCTTCAAAACAGTGTTGCCTGTTGATGCAATTTCAATCATTTCCCATTGCTCTTGAGTGCCAAGATAGTTGACTGTTGTCAAGAGTTTGCAACCGTTGAATGTGTTGCTTCCAATTGACAAAACACTCTCAGGAATTGTGATTGTTGTCAAACTTGCACAACCATCAAACATTTGATCGCTAATAATCTCTATTTGACATTCTTTGTCAAACTCAACGCTTTGTAGCCCAGTGCAACCATAAAAGGCTTTCATTCCAATTGCTGTAATAGCGCTAGGAAGTTCCATTGTCTTTATCCCTTTACATCCGTAAAAAGCTTCATCGCCAATAATATTCAATTGACTATTTTGGCTAAACACAACTGTTTTTAGCGCCTTGCAATTGTAAAAAGTTTTCGCTTTTATATTTGTAACAGCATATGGAATATAAACTTCCGACAGTGCTGTGCAATTATAAAATGCTCTTTCACCAATGCTTGTCAAGGTGTCTGCAAGAACAATTTTCTTCAGCAATATACAGTTATAAAAGGCTTCCTTTCCTATTTTTGTTAATTTACCATCTTCGGTTAATTCTACTTTTTCCAGTTTTTTGCAATTGTAGAATGCCTTCTCGCCAATGCTTGTCAAAGTGTCTGCAAGAGTAATCTCTGTCAGCAACACACATCCATAAAAAGCACTGTTTCCTATTGTCACTAATTGACTATTTTCTCCAAACACTACTTTTTCAAGTTTTTTACAACTATAAAAAGCCTTATCTCCTATGCTAGTTAGTGTGTCAGGCAAAACAATTTCTTTCAACAAAACGCAGTTATAAAAGGCTTCCTTTCCTATTTTTATTAATTTACCATCTTCGGTTAATTCTACTTTTTCAAGTTTTTTGCAATTGTAGAATGCCTTCTCGCCAATACTTGTCAAAGTGTCTGCAAGAGCAATCTCTGTCAGCAATGCACAACCATAAAACGTTTTATTTCCAATAGTTGTCAGTTGACTATTTTCTCCAAACACCACTTTTTCAAGTGCTTTGCAATTATAAAATGCCTCATCGCCAATGCTTGTCAAGGTGTCAGCCATTACAATTTCGGTCAACAAGACACACTCAGCAAATGCTTCCGCTCCAATTTTTGTTAATTGACTATATTCAGAAAATGCAACATTACCCAATTTTCTGCAATTGTAGAATGCTTCGTCGCCAATGGTTGTCAAGGTGTCTGCAAGAGCAATCTCTGTCAGCAATGCACATCCATAAAATGCTCTATTCCCAATAGTTGTCAGTTTACTGTCTTCTCCAAACACCACTTTTTCAAGTGCTTTGCAATTATAAAATGCTTCATCGCCAATGTTTTTAACTTCATTTGACAAGAAAATTTCTGACAATAGTCCGCATCCATAAAATGCTTTATTCCCAACAATTGTCAGTTGACTATCGTCTCCAAATACAACCTTTTCTAAGGCCTTACAATTGTAGAATGTTTTTTCTTCTATTCTTGTTAAAGTGTCTGCCAAAACAATTTCTGCCAATGAAATACATTCTGCAAATGCTTCCTTGCCAATTTTCATCAGTTGACCATTGGTGGCAAAATCAACTCTTTCAAGCGCTCTGCAATTATAAAATGATCTTTCGCCAATAGTTGTCAATGAATTGGTAAAAGAAATTCCTTTCAGTGATAAACATCCATAGAATGCATTATCACCAATGGTTGCCAGCTGACTATTTTCTGCAAGCACTACTTGTTCCAATGATTCACAATTATAAAACACATCATCATTTATTGCCAAAACAGCCGCAGGTATATGTATCTCGGTCAATTTGGTACACTTATAAAACATAAATTCACTGAATGAAGTTAGTTGAATATCTTCAGCAAACTTGACAATTCTTAGATTAGTGCAACCACTAAATGCATAACTACCTATTGATGTTATTGTTTCAGGGATCTCAATACCAACTAATTCTGTACAATTTTTAAAGACACCTGAAGAAATTCCTACAACAGGAATCCCATCAATATCGCTTGGAATTATTATGTATTCTGCATTAAAATCTTCACCGAGACCTGTAATTGTATAACTGCTTTTGTTTCTGTTGAGAGTAAATTCCAAGACGCGTTGATTGCATTTTTCACACGTTTCAGCATTGTAATCATGTCCAAGAACAGGAATTACTTCTTGGGGAACAATTGGTTTGTCGCATCTACTACAATGATAGCCATCAGTATATCCCAATCTGTCGCACGTTGGCTCAATTGCTTCATCATAGACTTCTATGTGCCCTAATGCAGGTATTTCTTGTAGTTGAACAATAAACTCTCCACATCTATCACAATAAGTGCCCTCTTCATGACCAGGATCTTCACATGTAGGATGCAAATATGGTGCAATAACCTCATTGTGGCCGAGAGCGTCAACCATAACTTGTGGCACTGTCACTGCTCCACAAAGTGAGCAATGTTTTCCTTCGCTCAGTCCTGCTTCAAGACAGGTTACTGTGGCAGGGTCAACAACTTCTTCGTGCTTGACAGGGATTTCGACTTTGGTTGAATAGTCACAACGGGTGCAAGCCTCATATTCTTCCCAACC
This sequence comes from Clostridia bacterium, assembly GCA_045643985.1. Taxonomy (GTDB): domain Bacteria; phylum Bacillota; class Clostridia; order Christensenellales; family CAG-917; genus RGIG4097. The sequence continues at coordinate 8,821 of JAZRGC010000046.1, read as the reverse complement.
AACTTCTGTGCAGTTGCTTTCCTTTGCCTCAAAATATTCAAGGTCGTGTCCCAAGGATTCAATGGGAGTTGGTGCAACAACCGTCACATCACAAACAGTGCAATATGTGCCACCTTCAAAGCCTATATCAAGGCAAGTGGGTGCGACATCACTGAATGCCACTTCGTTGTGTCCAAGGGCAGGGGTTTCCTTTTGTGCTACAATCACTTCACCACATTTGCTACAATGCGAGCCGGCAGAAAGACCTGTTGTTGTACATGTTGCGGGGACTGATTGGTCTAAAACTTTTGTGTGCCTGCATGATGATGCAGTCGCATCAAAACATCCTGTCAATGTGATGGAGAGCAATGCAACAACCATAACGACAAAAAGCGCAAGGATACCCTTGTTGTAGCCTGCTCTTTTTCGTTGTTTATTGATGATTTTGGTTTCTTTTGTTTGTTCTCTCATCATTTGTGCCTATGTTTTCACAGATTAAATAATTGTTTTTTGCAAGACAAAATCACCAGTCTTCCCTGCGACCGACCTTGACGTCATCATAGTAGTCAAAATAGTCACGCTTGAATTTCTGGGTGCGCTCTCTTTCTCGTTTCAATTGCTCCCTTGCATGCTTCTCAGCATTGTTCTTTGCAGGAGTCTTTGGGGGAGTGACGGGATTAAGTTTTGCTTTGTCTTCGCTTCTCATTGATTAAAATTCGATATGTTTGACGTTGTCACGTGTGCTACGCTTATAAAGCACAATTTTGCCACCAATTGCTTGGATGGGCTCTGCTCCGGTTGCCACTGCAAGACCGTCAATGATTTCCTTTGCAGTAAGTTCACAAGCGCGCAAAACGTCAATCTTGATAAGTTCGTGTGCATCAAGTGCTGTGATGATGTCTTTGAGCATATTATCATTGATTCCACCCTTTCCAATGTGGAAGATAGGGCGAAGTTGTTGTGCCATACTGCGAAGTGTTGCTCTCTGTTTGCTTGTCATAATCTATTTTTCCTTTGATTGATTTCTTATTTCTTCAATGATTTCAACTGCCGTGCCAACAATTTCCTTGCAGGCAGGCTTTTTTGAATTGTGAGTGTCACCGTGAGGATGCTTTTCAACAAGGTCACGGCAAATATAACTGCCAACCCTATTTTTGAACCTTTCAGCAAAATCTCTTTCCAGTGTATAAAGTTGATTTTTTTCTTCTGGGATGAGTGTGTCAAGCCCTGTGAGCATACCAAGCACCATCACTGCGCCACTGACTGCGCCACACACTTCACGAAGACGACCTATGCCACCACCAAAAGGGGCAGACATTTGGACAAGCATTGCTTTGTCCACACCCAAAACATCTTCATAGCACAAGACAACTGATTGGGCACAATTGTATCCATAGTTGAAAAGATCTTCTGCTTTTTGGCGTCTATTCATAAATTCTTCCATTAGATATATATTTTGCTTATTATATATATATTGAACAAAAAAAGCAAGAAAAAACACCCATAGATAATCAACACAAACAAAATATTGTATATTTTCTTCCTGCAAACCACAAAATTTGGGTTTCTAAGCTGTGGGAATAATTGGAAATTGAATTTGTGCATATATCCTCACACACTCCACACAATAGTAGTACACTGCAAGCAAAGTTGCAGTTGATATAAAGGAGGTAAATTATGAATCACATTATCAAAACAGGTGAAAAACCCGGCAGTGGAACTTATGTTTGCACCAACTGTTCACAACATATTACAGTTGATGAATATGACAAAATTCCCCCATGTCCCCGTTGTACAAACAACGAATTTGTGAGAGAATAATTGCTCCAAGCGTTTCATCAAAAGGATTATATTTTGTTCTCCAAAGATGAGTAAAAGTGTGTAAAAAGTGGAAACACTTCAAGCACAAATCGCAAAAAAAAAGTGTTCCACTTCGGTGAAACACTTTTCATTTTTTCTCATTTTCATTGGGTTAGATTACAGCATTATGATTGCCACGGCAGTGATTACGTATGCCAAGATTCCAAAGACTGTTGTCAGTGTACTGCCAAGACTGATCTTTTTGTCCAATGCTTTAAGTTCGGCTTCCTTGGCTTCTCTATCCACATCTTCTGCGCTCATCATACCATCCCCATATTTTTCATCAATATAGTTTTTGATTGCACGATCTGATGCACATCTGTTGGCAGCAAATCCAACTGCAGATACAGTGCTTATGCCTGCCGATCCCAAAACGCCTGCTGCAGCAAGCAAAATAATGGGCATCCCTTTGTCTGCTTCGCCTTGGAACATTATTAGACCTACGATTTCAAGAACCAATGCCACTACACTGAGCACAACGGGTATAATAAACATACCAAGACGGCCTTTTTTGCCAAAACCTTTGTAGATGTATCTTACACCATTTGAATTTCCAATCCTAATCCTCATACTCCACTCCTTTTGCAAAAGTTTGCAGTTTTGAATTTATGCACAAATTATACCATACAATAATTGTGTTTGCAATAGTAATCTTGCAACAACTCATATGTTTGCATATTTTTCCATTGCAGAACACTTTTACACCGGATTTTAAAGTTGCATATTGAAATTGCTCTCAAATGATGATATGATTATATGTGAAGAAATGAATGTGAGAGGTCAATATGCCTGCACTGCACTTGACAATCAAGCCAGTTTCATCCAACTGCAATTTGAGATGCAAATATTGTTTCTATCACGATTTGGCATACTGCCATGAGAGTCAATCCCATGGGCTTTTGCGCGCAGAAAATCTCACTGAAATTATGCAAAAGGCTTTTGAGTATGCAGACGGCTCTCTCATCACTGTTTCATTTCAAGGGGGCGAGCCACTTCTTGCAGGCAAAGAGTTTTATCGCACCTTTTCAAACATCATATCTTCAATGAATACAAAGCGCAGTGCCGTCCACATTGCTTTGCAAACCAACGGCACTCTCATAGATTACGAATGGTGTGAGATTTTTGCAAAAAACAGGTATCTAATTGGGGTTTCCATCGATGGCGACCAAGTGACAAACATTCTTAGAGTTGACACAAAAGGCAACGACACATTTGAAAAGGCTTATTCTGCACTGAAACTGCTTCAATCAAAAAAGATTGATTTCAGTGTAACCACCGTTGTGACAAAAGTTGTTGCCGACAACATAAGCCGTGTCTATTCATTTTTTAGAAAAAACAAATTCAAACACTTGCACTTTGTGCCCTGTCTTAAACCCATGGATATCCACAATATTGACACACCAGAAGCATTCTATCAATATGGCGATTCCACCGAAACAATAGAAAATGAGGATTTCTTTATTGACGTCCACGACTACGAAGAATTTTTGAAGAAAGCATTTTCCCTTTATATGCGTGATTGCATTGATGGCAGGGGCACGTCAATCCGTTTGTTTGACAATTTCTTGCGCCTTGCCCACTCACAAAAAGCAGAAATGTGTGGTATGAATGGATATTGCACTCAACAATTTGTCATTGAAGCAGACGGCAAAGTTTATCCTTGCGAGTTGTATTGCACTGACGACCACTGCCTAGGCAATATCTTTGAAACAGATTTTGTCACACTTGAACAAAGTCCAAAAGCAAAAGCCTTCATTGATGAAAGTTTGGGCATTGATGAAAAATGCAAGGACTGCAACTACTATCGTCTTTGCAAAAATGGGTGCAAGCGAGAGCGCATATCCCTTGACAAATGCAGTGCATATAAAAATTTCTTCCCTTATGCTCTGCCACATCTAAAACGTATGAAATAATTAAAACAAGGCACATCTTCAATGGTGTGTCTTTATTTTTAGATTATGCTATTATATTTATATATAATTTTCCATCTGCTATTGCATTTTTTGTATTTTTAGATTAATATGTTAGAGGTCGATTTTTCGACAAAAAAATCTTTTTAGAGGAAATATGACAACAACAATTTCAGCAATCAATTTTGGCAATCTCAAACCTCTTGAAATCTTCATCGGTTTCATTTGTGTTTTTGCTGTATGCTTGCTTTTGGTCTTTGCCATCAAATGTATTGTGGACAAGATCAAAGAGAAAAAGGCAAGCCAGTGCCAATGTGTTGAAGACGAACCTGCCCAAGACCTTCCCCTTTCAACAGGAAGTTGTGGCGAGTTGAAGTTGGTCAACACAGATGAACGCACTGCAGCAATGATTATGGCAATCGTTGCAGAACAAACCCAAACCCCTCTCAACGAATTGCGTTTTGTTTCCATTGAAAAGAAACAGGAGGACGACAAATGAAATTTGAAGTTTCAATAAAAGGCGACACATATATTGTCGAAGTTGAAAAATGTTCTCCCTTGACAATGGATGAGTTTCAATCCTATGGTGGCAATAGTCAAGCCACTGCAACCACAGAAAGCATTGCTCCACAAAACACAGCACCGCAAAGCAATGCTGTGGCAGGCAACACCATCAATGCTCCTTTGCCCGGCTCAATTGTTGCAATAAAAGTGACAGTTGGTCAATCGGTCAAAAAGGGACAAGTGGTGGCAATCCTTGAAGCAATGAAAATGGAAAACGAAGTTGTCGCAACCGAAGACGGCACTGTCAAGGCAATCATTGCCCCCAAAGGCACAAACGTCGTCGTGGGCGATCCAATTATAGAAATAGGTTGATTATGGACGCATTAAATTTTTTGATTAACGGACTTGCACACATCACGTGGGAGCAAGTTATTATGTGGGGAGTGGGTGCAATACTCATCTATCTCGCAATAGCAAAAAAGATTGAGCCAGCCCTTCTTCTCCCTATGGGATTTGGCGCAATCCTCATCAATATCCCCTTCTCAGGAGCAATGGGACAAGCAGGCATAGTGCAATGGCTTTTCAAGATTGGTATTGAAGCCAGCGAAGCAATGCCCCTTCTCCTTTTCATCGGCATCGGTGCAATGATCGACTTTGGACCATTATTGTCAAACCCCAAACTCATCTTCTTTGGCGCAGCAGCCCAATTTGGCATTTTCATCACAATCATCCTTGCTGCCCTTTGTGGATTTGACATTGCAGATGCATCAGCAATCGGCATCATTGGTGCAGCAGACGGCCCCACATCAATCCTTGTTGCCAACGTGTTGAAGAGTGGATATATCGGTGCAATCGCAGTTGTTGCTTACTCATATATGGCTCTCGTGCCAATCATTCAACCTGCAGTCATCAAAATGGTCACCACCAAAAAGGAACGCACCATCAAGATGCCCTATGCACCCACAGAAGTCAAGCGCATCACAAAGATACTCTTCCCCATCATAGTCACAATCATTGCAGGACTTGTTGCACCCGATTCAGTATCTCTTGTGGGCATGCTTATGTTTGGCAACCTTCTCCGTGAATGTGGAGTCCTTGACAACTTGTCAGATGCAGCACAAAACGTGCTTACAAACATAATCACTCTACTCCTTGGCATCACAATTGCAGCAAGTATGAAGGCAGAAAACTTTGTCACATGGCAAACACTTGTCATCATGGCACTTGGACTCTTTGCATTTACATTTGACACCATTGGTGGCGTGTTCTTTGCAAAGTTCATCAACCTGTTCTTGCCTGCCAACAAAAAGATCAATCCTATGGTCGGTGCAGCAGGCATATCTGCATTCCCCATGGCATCTCGTGTTGTGCAAAAATTGGGCATTGAAGCAGACCCCAACAACCACCTTCTTATGCATGCAGTCAGTGCAAACGTGTCAGGACAAATTGCATCAGTTGTTGCCGGTGGCGTCATTCTTTCAATCGTGCCCGGCATTATAGCAGGTATGTAAGGAGGACAATATGGAAAACACAAACAAGAAAAAGTTTAATTTTGGTTGGAAAGAAGTTGTCCTTGCAGGCGTCCTTGCTCTCCTTGTTGTAGTATTTGTCATAGTCTTTGCAGGCAACAAAACAACAGTCAACTTTGTCAGTGTCGGTGGACATTTTGATGAAGGCGAAGGCCCTGTTGTGTTCGACTACGAAAACTATATCGTTGGCTCAGAAGAAGCCAATATGAACAAATATCATCAAATCATCTCAAAGCAATTCCGTATCAGTGCAGCAGCAACACTGCCCGAAGCAACAAGAACGGGATATGACTTTGTTGGCTGGTATCTTGCAGACGTTGCCGAAGACGGCACAATCAACTATACCGAAACCAAGTTTACAGAAAAATCTGTCAAAGACCTTGAAAAAGACGGCACGATCACAGTCTATGCAAAGTGGAAACCTACTGCCGCAAACAAGGACGTAAGCACCAAGGAATCTGTCCTTGCTGCCCTTGACATCACTTGGAAAGGTATGCTTGGCATATTCATCGTTGTAGGCTTGATTTACATCTGCATCGTGTTGCTCAACACCTTGACAACAGACAAAGGCAAAATGCTCAAATCAAAATTCAAAAGAAAGAGCAAAAAAGCAGACAGCATTGAAGCAACAGAAACTGTTGACGGACAAAATTGATTGAAAAAGCACTTTAAATATCAAAAAAGCACTCGTAATGAGTGCTTTTTTGTTTGTTTCTGTTGATTTTGCATTTTACAAATTGATGTTTGGCATTGTCATAAATCCCTTTTGGATTTCTTCATCGGTGGGCACATAGTCCTGCATTTCGCCATCATTGAATGCCTTGTAGGCAGTCATATCAAAATAGCCTGTGCCTGTAAGCCCAAAGAGTATGACTTTCTTCTCCCCTGTTTCTTTGCACTTCAATGCCTCATCAATTGCCACCTTGATTGCATGTGATGATTCGGGGGCAGGAAGGATGCCTTCTACTCTTGCAAAGGTTTCTGCAGCCTTGAACACTTCTGTCTGCTTCACTGACCTTGCCGACATATGTCCTTTGTCATAAAGTTCTGAAAGTGTGCTTGTCATGCCGTGGTATCTCAGTCCACCTGCATGGCTTGATGCAGGCATATATCCTGAGCCCAATGTGTACATCTTTGCCATGGGACAGACCTTGCCTGTGTCGCAATAGTCGTAGCCATACTTGCCTCTTGTGAGTGTAGGACAAGATGAAGGCTCAACGGCAATAAACTCATAGTTCTCTCTGCCTGCAAGTTTTTCAACCATAAATGGAGCAATGAGCCCACCAAGGTTTGAGCCACCACCTGCGCAACCGATGATGACGTCAGGCTTGACACCATATTTGTCAAGGGCTGTCTTTGCTTCAAGTCCTATGACTGATTGGTGGAGCAATACTTGGTTTAATACACTGCCAAGAACGTAGCGATAGCCGTCAAGTCCACTTGCAGTTTCCACTGCTTCACTGATTGCACAACCAAGTGAGCCGTTGGTGTCAGGATAGTCACGGAGTATTTGTCTGCCAACCTCTGTTGTGGTTGATGGAGATGGTGTGACACTTGCGCCATAGGTGCGCATAACTTCTCTGCGGAAAGGTTTCATCTCATATGAGCATTTGACCATAAACACTTTGCAGTCAAGCCCAAAGTATGAGCAAGCCATTGAGAGTGCTGTGGCCCATTGTCCTGCACCTGTTTCGGTTGTGACACCTTTGAGCCCTTGCTCCTTGGCATAGTATGCCTGTGCAATGGCAGAATTGAGTTTGTGTGAGCCAGATGTGTTGTTGCCCTCAAACTTGTAATATATCTCGGCAGGTGTGTCCAATTGCTTTTCAAGACAATATGCCCTGATGAGTGGAGATGGACGATACATCTTGTAAAACTCTCGCACTTCGTCAGGTATGGGGATATACTTTGACTTGTCGTCAATCTCTTGCCTTGCAAGTTCACGACAAAAAACTTGGCTCAACTCATCTTCCGTCATAGGTTTCATTGTGTTGGGATTGATGAGAGGTGCAGTCTTTTCTGCCATAAAGCCACGGAGATTGAGCCACTCTTTTGGCAACTCATTCTCACTCAAATATATTTTGTATGGGATTTCTGTTTTCAAAAAAACACTCCTTCCAAAGTGAAAATCACTTTTTGCATTTGTAAATAAATTACAACAAACATTATCTTTTGTCAATTTATTGACATAAATACCACCAAACAACCCCAAGTTTGCAAAAAAAAGGACTGCAAAGCAGTCCTTTATTTGATGTTGGATTGATTATTATTCTTCGGGGACATAGTTATAGTGGATTGTTGCATTGTTCAAGTCTTCATTGTTGAAATCCATATCAATCGCATCCCATTGTTCTTTTGTGCCTGTGAAATATACATTTCTCAAGCCGTCGCATTCTTTGAAGGCTGAATAGCCAATGGTGGTCACACTGTTGGGAATTTCTATACTCGTCAAATTTAAGCAAAAGTGGAAGGTCACGCCGCCAATGGTAGTCACGCCATCAGGGATGACTATGTTCTTCAAATTGAAGCACCCTGAGAAGGCCCCATCGCCAATGGTGGTCACACTGTCGGGGATGGCTATACTCGTCAAATTAACACCACTGTAGAATGCAAACTCACCAATAGTTGTCACTCCATCAGGAATTTCAAAGGTTGTGTTTGACTTACCTATTGAATACTGAATAAGGATTGTGCCATCCTTGCTATAAAGGTTGCCGTCTATTGATTTGAAGTTGGGGTTGTTTTCGTCAACAGTGATGTTTGTTAAACTAAAGCAAGTATAAAAGGCTTGATCGCCAATGGTTGCCACACCGTCGCCTATTGTTACGCTTGTCAAATTGGTACTTCCGCAGAAGGCACCATATTCAATGTCTATTACGCTATCAGGGATGACAATACTTGTCAAATTGTAGCAATCTGCTAAGGCATATTTTCCTATGGTGGTCACACCTTCGGGGATTTCAAAGGTTGTGTTTGATTTGCCTGTTGCATACTGAATAAGAATTGCGCCATCCTTGCTATAAAGATTGCCGTCTATTG
>JAZRGC010000045.1:0-4074 GCA_045643985.1 Clostridia bacterium | reverse complement strand
GTAAGGAGTGAGCGACGGAATAGCGATTTTTAATCGCGTCGCCACTCATTGCGAGAAATCGAATACTGAGCACCAGACAAAAGTACGCCAGTCGCTGGTGGTCCACTCAAAATTCACCAAGCGACAAGTGGCATAATGAGTGGTATATCCCTAATGTGCGAATGTTGAGTGTGTCCCCTTTGCATAAGCAAATGAGGGGAAACACGTGAGGAAGGGGTGGTTATTCACTTAAAATGTTCGCACTCAGTTATATTTACAAAAAAAGCAGACCTTATCCGGTCTGCTTTCTTGTTATTCGCTAAATAGCGCTCCTGTTTTTGACGTATGTTTGCACTATGCCTTGTCTTACACTCAGCAAAAACTGCGATATTTAGATGCATAGCAAGAAAGAAAAACCCACAGGGCTCGTAGCGTACTTGCCGTACGTGAGAGTTCTGTGGGTTGCATCTGCCGATGATAGGCGCTAAATAGCGCAGTTTTACTTGTTGAGGACTTCCTTAAGCATCAAATCCACTCTATGTTTCTCGTCGATCTTGATGACTTTGACAAGGACTGTGTCGCCAACGTTGACAACGTCTGTGACCTTTTCAACTCTTTCTTTTGAAAGTTTTGAGATGTGGATCATACCATCTTTGCCAGGTGCAAAGTTGACGCTTGCGCCAAATTGTCCCTTGTCATTTTCCATGATTTTGACAACTTTGCCTTCGTAGATGTCACCGATTTCAACGTCACGGACAATGTTTTCAATGATTGTACGTGCCTTCTTGATTGCTGCGCTATCGTTTGATGCAACAAATACTGTGCCGTCTTCACTGATGTCAATCTTGACGCCTGTTTCTTCGATAATCTTGTTGATGGTCTTGCCACCCTTGCCGATGATGTCGCCAAGTTTGTCAGGATCAACTGAGAATGACACGATCTTGGGTGCCCATGCGCTGAGTTCTGCTCTGGGTGCATCAAGTGCTTCCATCATTTTGCCAAGGATGTGGAGTCTGCCTTGACGTGCTTGTTCAAGTGCACGTGTCAAGATTGCTTCGTCAATACCCTTGATCTTGATGTCCATTTGGATTGCTGTGATGCCTTCTGTTGTGCCTGCAACCTTAAAGTCCATATCACCAAGGAAGTCTTCGAGGCCTTGGATGTCTGTGAGGACTGCAACTTTGCCACTTTCGGTGTCTTTGATAAGTCCCATTGCAACACCTGCTACGGGTGCTTTGATAGGAACACCTGCATCCATAAGTGCCAATGTGCTGCCACAAACTGATGCTTGGCTTGTTGAACCGTTTGATGAAAGGATTTCACTGACGGTACGGATTGCATAAGGGAATTCTTCTTCGCTGGGGAGAACGGGTTCAAGTGAACGTTCTGCAAGTGCACCGTGACCGATTTCACGTCTGCCGGGGCTCTTCAAGGGCTTTGCTTCGCCTGTTGAATAACCGGGCATATTGTATTGGTGCATATATCTCTTGTAGAAATCTTCATCAAGACCTTCAAGTTTTTGTGCTTCGGTGATTGTGCCGAGAGTACATGTTGTCATTGCTTGGGTTTGACCACGTGTGAACACTGCACTGCCGTGGACTCTGGGGAGCATGCCAACTTCGCACCAGATAGGTCTGATTTCGGTGAGGCTTCTGCCGTCAGGACGGACACCGTCATTGACGATCTTTGCTCTGACCTTTTCTTTCTTCAAGTAGTAAAGGCTGTCAAGGATGAATTTGACTTTCTTGTCATAATCGTTGAAATCGTCTGCAAAGTGTGCAAGGACGTCTTGGTCAAGTGCATCTTCTGCTTCTTCACGTGCATATCTATCGAAGTTTTCAAGGACTGAATCCATCATTGTTGCTGCATATGCACGGACTGCTGTGTCGATTTCTTCAGGAATCTTTTCAAGTTCAACATCTGCCTTAGGCTTGCCGATTTCTGCTTGGATTGATTCGATGAATGCAACGATCTTTTTGATTTCTTCGTGGCCGAACAAGATTGCATCGAGCATTTCTTTTTCGGTGATAATATCTGCGCCTGCTTCAACCATCATGATTGCATCTTTTGTGCCTGAAAGGCTAAGGTGCAACTTTGATTTTGCTCTTTGTTCGCTGTCAGGGTTGATGACATATTGTCCGTCAACGTATCCAACAACAACTGAGCCGGTGGGACCTGCGAAAGGAATGTCTGAGATTGAAAGTGCAACTGAACTGCCGATCATACCAAGCACTTCGGGAGGAATGTTGGTGTCAACTGAAAGCACTGTTGCGATGACTGTCACGTCATTGTAAAGTCCCTTGGGGAACAAAGGACGGATGGGTCTGTCAATAAGACGGCTTGTGAGGATTGCTTTGTCGCTTGCTCTGCCTTCTCTCTTTTTGAAGCCTCCGGGAATTTTGCCCACTGCATACATTTTTTCTTCAAAATCTACACCAAGGGGAAAATAGTCCATTCCTTCGCGGGGTGCTTTTGCCATGGTTGCATTGACCATAACAACTGTGTCACCACAACGAACGATACAGCTTCCGTTTGCTTGACTGCAGTATGCGCCTGTTTCAATGACGAATTCTCTGCCGCCGATTGTTGTTTTAAAGATTTTTCTTTCCATTTATTTCTCCTTCTGGGGATTCCGTCATCCCCTATTCTTGTCAAAAAATAAAATAAGCGAACGTCAAGCGTCCGCTTAAGTTTGCCTTACTTACGAAGTTCGAGTGCTGCGATGATTGCACGATAACGTTCAATATCTGTGTCCTTGAGGTAGTTGAGCATGTTCTTTCTTTGTCCAACAAGTTGAAGAAGTCCACGACGTGAGTGGTGGTCTTTCTTGTGTGCCTTAAGGTGTTCTGTGAGTTCGTTGATACGTGCTGTGAGCAATGCGATTTGAACTTCAGGTGAACCTGTGTCGCCTTCTGAGCGGCCATACTTTGCGATGATTGCTTGTTTTGTTGCTTTATCCATTTTTTTGCCTCCTTCTGTGGATAAGTAATTCGCTTTCAACAAAGTAAGAATTTGGAGATTATTCAAACCTTGTAGAAAGTACGTTAGTTATACTAACACATCAAAAAGTTTTTGTAAAATGTTTTTGCATCCTTTTTTGTGTTTTTTTGAGAGTTTTTGTGGTTTTGACTTTCTTTGCGCCAAGTTTTGACCTTGCACAACTGACTATTCAAGCCAAAACTTTTGTTGTTTTTCAAGGACAGTGTCAAAGTGCTTGATATATTCAAGTGGTTCTTTGTAGTTGGCATTTCTCTCAATAAGATTGAGATCCTTTGACCATTTCTTTGAAATTGCTGCTGCGCCCATTGCAAGGATTGAGGTGTCTTCTTCCATAATATCTACATTGTAAACACAAAGTGTTTTGGGCTTGGCATATCCAACGTTTTCAAGGTTGGCACTGGTGTACTTTTGGCGATACATATAGTATGGCTCATAGCCTGCCTTCATAAGTTGATCACAGGCATAATCCACCATTTTTTCATAAGAATCATTGTCTGTTGATTGATAGCCACCCACTTTCAGTGCCGAGCCTTTTTTGAGATATAAGGTGTGTACTGTTATGTTGTCAGGATCAAGTTGGATTGCCTTGTCAACACTGTGCTTGAAATCGTCAAGAGTTTCTCCGGGCAAGCATGCAATAAGGTCCATATTGACACTGAACATATCCTTTGCCAAACCATAGACTTCTTCAACCAATGCAGTGGTGTGCTTTCTGCCAATGAGTGCCAAAGTCTTGTCGTTGAATGTCTGTGGATTGATGGATATTCTGCTGACGCCGTGAGATTTTAACATTGTTAGAATGTCGATATTGATGGTGTCAGGTCTGCCTGCTTCCACTGTGAACTCAAAGGGTTTGAACCATTCAAGTGCGCCCAAAATCTTGTCCAAAAGTTCAATTGGAATTGACGTGGGAGTGCCACCACCAACATATACGGTGCGAATTTTCAGTTGCTTTGTTTCAACAACTTTTTTGATGAATTCTATCTCTTTGAGAAGGCACTCAACATAGGGCTCTATGAGTTTACGTTGCTTGTCAATTGGCACTGAAACAAAGGAGCAATATGAGCATCTAGTGGGGCAAAATGGTATGAAAAC
>JAZRGC010000044.1:0-2380 GCA_045643985.1 Clostridia bacterium | reverse complement strand
ATCTTTGTGTGGGGTCAGGCTCGCCATAGGATATTGCAATTTGTTGTTCTGTGAAGGTTTGTTCGCCCGAAAGGACAAGATACAAACATCCGTCAATTGCATTGAATGCAAGGCTTGGCATTGCCACAGGCAATGAGTCGTGGGTGAGATTACGCTTCAACCATTTTTTCAAGGATTGATAAACGTTTGAAGTGATTTGCTCATCGGTGCCACGGCTGATCATCAAAGTTTTTGTTTGGGCAGGAACAAGTGCAATCAGTGCTTCGGCACGATCGATGTCTGCATATTGGTTGTTGGATGCCACCACATAGCAAGTGGGGCAATTGACAAGACGGGCATATGTTTCTGCGCCAACACCTGTTGAAAAGGCACGTTCCTCATCGGTTGTGGGCACTGTGCCCATAGTAAAGCGATGTGCCCCCGATCTCCACAAATATCCACCACCATTGATTGCCACAAGTGAAGATACTCTGCTGTCCATGCCTGCCACTTGCCAAGCAAATTGGGCACCTTTGCCTATGCCAATGAGCCCAATTCTTTCAGGGTCAATGAGAGGATGGTCTTCAATGAGAGTGATTGCACGTCTTGCAATCTTTGACCAAAGAAACCAAGGGCTATTTTTTGCTGAGCCGTCAATGTGGTCGAGATGTAGATTGCATTCTGGATAACTGCAATGGGCAAGAGAAGTGGGGAATGCAGTGTTGAAATCTCCACCAAATGAGCCATTGAAGTCAAGAGTACACACAACACAGCCTGCATCAATAAAGTCGTTTATAAGTGCTTCGGCATCTTTGATGTGAGAGTGAGATGCAAGCACAAGGACTGCAGGGCGAGGGTCAAGCCATCTCTTGTCGTAGCATATATTTATGAAAGCACGCACCTTGCCATCAGCACAATTTTCTGCAGTGAAAAAAGTGCCAGTGGAAACTACGTTATTGTTTTCCTTTGAAAAAATAGTTGAAGTTTCCAGTGGGTCTTTCTTGGGATTGAAACCTTCCCATACTAATGTTGGTGTCAAAAATTGAAGTTCCATATCCAAGATTATAACCCAAAGCGAAGATAAAGTAAAGCACTAAAATATTAGTGCTTGACAATGTAGGTGCACAAGCAGGCAGATTTTCTTGATTATTCACAGAAAAATCATTAGATTTTTTTGTGTTTTCAGGGGTGGATGAAATGTTTTCAGTTGACAAAGACAACACAGATGTGTCTTTTGAACGCAACATTTCTTCATATGCCAGCCGCATTTTTTCTGTGGCTATATCATCGGGCAAAATATAATCCATATCCATAGGACATTTTATTCCAAAACCCAAAATTTAGTGCTCAACTGTTTTCGGTCACTTCAATGTCAAACTCCACTTTGAAGTCTGCCTTGTCAAATCCATTGTCATCAAGGCTCAATCCGTATTTTTGATGGAGCAAATTTTTGATGCCAAGAAAATCAATCCCTGATGATTTTGACAAATTATAGCCGTCCATAAGTGCATTTGTCAGTTGCTTTTCAAGGGCGTCCTTTGCCTTCAACACTTCGGGGGAGTTGCAGTTGAGAATATATGGAGTGTCAAGCCCTTGGGCTTCCACAAAAGATACGTTCATCTTTATCTTTGCCAAAATGGTGTTGCCATCAATTTTTATCGAGCGAGAATTGTTGACAATCCTGAATTCAATGACTCCTTCATCAAGGTGTGACGGAAGTTTGTTTTTGACCTTTGTGCTGTAAAAAAGATTGACTGCACTGGCAATATTCTCATTGATGAGCAAATTGCTTTTGTCGTCTAGCACAAGATTTTGATTGATGTCAACAATATAGTTTTTGTCTTGCCCGGAAGTGTTGTCCCCAATTGGTTTTTCTTCCATTTCAGTCAAAGTGAGAAAGGGCACAATTGCGCTTCCACTCAGAGAGCATCGCATTGCAAGATAGTCTTTGACACTGACAGAAGTCAATCCACCTGCCTCCAAGTCTTGAAGCAAAACTGCCTGCAAAAAGAAGGATATATTTTCAGTTGACGGGATTTTGCTTGCAAACAGTTTGGGTATATCGTGGTCAGTTGCCACCACAAGTGCTTGCTCAGGCAAAGCCAAAGGCTTTGTCAGTGCCGAAAATGTTCTCACAGGATTGAGTCCAAGGGCAGACCGTGACATAATCACAAGGTTGCAGTGGGACAAGGATACAATCAGCCCCAACTTTTCACTGATGGAGTTGATTGCTTCGGTGAGAGTTGAACCTGTTGCAGAATACGTGAGATAATTTGATGTTGTTTTGTCTGTGCCAGCGCTTCCACTGACACTGACAGTCTGCACGGTCACCTCATATTTATCCTTGCGATAATCTATGCCGATGCCCACCACAATCCCTGATTGAGTGAGAGATTTGTTG
>JAZRGC010000043.1:0-4367 GCA_045643985.1 Clostridia bacterium | reverse complement strand
AGGTGTTGACCAATCAATCATCGACGGTCTTCGCGAAAACTTCAACGGCGAATGCTGCGAAGTTGGTATGTACCTTGCAATGTCACGCGTAGCTCACAGAGAAGGCTATCCTGAAATTGGTCTTTACTGGGAAAAAGCAGCACTTGAAGAAGCAGAACATGCAGCAAAATTTGCAGAACTCCTTGGCGAAGTTGTCACCGATTCAACAAAGAAGAATCTCGAACTCCGTGTTGAAGCAGAAAACGGCGCAACCCTTGGCAAGTTTGAACTTGCAAAACGTGCAAAGGAAGAAGGTCTTGATGCAATCCACGACACAGTGCACGAAATGGCACGTGACGAAGCACGTCATGGTAAGGCTTTTGAAGGCTTGCTTGCTCGCTACTTCAAATAAAACTGCGCTATTTAGCGCCTAGCTTCGGCAGATACAACCCACAGGCCTCTCACGTACGTCAGTACACTGCGGACTGACCTGAGAGTGCCTTTCTTGTTCTTCATCTAAATATCGCAGTTTTTTGCCGAGTGCGAGGAAGAGCAAAGTGCCAACATCCGCAAATTAAATACAGCGCTATTTAGCGTCTAACTTTGGCAGATGCATCCCATAGGTCTCTCACGTACGAAAGTACGCTACGAAACCTATGGGATTTTCTTTCTTGTTAAACATCTCAATATCGTGTTTTTATGCGTTGTTGAATGAGTGAGTGTCGGATGATTGAAAATTTGTTGTGTCTGTGATACAATCAGTTGGACAAACTTGAATTTGTAGGTGAAATAATGATTGTTTTGATTACAGGGGCATCGCACACAGGCAAAACAGCACTTGCTCAAAAATTGCTTGAAAAATATAAATATCCGTATCTGTCAATAGACCATCTGAAAATGGGTTTGATTCGTAGCAGAAATACCGAACTTACCCCTATGGATGATAATGATTTGACCGAATACTTGTGGCCGATTGTTCGTGAAATGATAAAAACCGCTATTGAGAACAAGCAAAATTTAGTTGTTGAGGGATGTTATATTCCATTTGATTGGCAGAAGGACTTTGATAAAGAATATCTTGATAACATAAAGTATTATTGCCTTGTAATGAGTGAGAAATATATTAGAAACCACTTTGCCGACATAAAGAAATATGCAAATGTCATTGAAAATCGTTTGGATGATGAATGTTGCACAATAGAAAGCATAGTGGCTGATAATGCAGAAGTGTTGTCCCTTGCACAAAAGCATAATGTGAATTATATACTCATTGAAGATAAGTACGAAATCAACATTGATTTATAACGACAAATTCCAATATGTTGAACAAATAAAGCAGGGGTTTTTGCCCCTATTTTTGTTTTGAAAATTGACAATAGAAGAAAAAGAATAGGGTCAAAACAGGTATAAATTCTGTTTTTTGGAATATAAATTAATATCAGTCAATTTTCAAATTTCTGTGAAATCTGCTTGACAAAACAATTTTTATGTCTTATTATAAGCAAGCATCTCGTCGCGGGGTAGAGCAGTCGGTAGCTCGTCGGGCTCATAACCCGGAGGTCGTAGGTTCAAGTCCTTCCCCCGCAACCATAAAAAATGGCACTCACACAAGTGGGTGCTTTTTTTTATGCTTACGAGAAAGCAGATTGTGAACGAATGACATATAGGTTATGAGCACGACGAGCGGTGCTCGTTGGGGAACGTTGCGAACGCATCCTGCGAATGAAGAAGAGAGCAAAAGTTCGGGCAGTGGTCGAAAAAATAGAGGAAGCGAAAGCCCGATAATTTTTTCGGGAAACCACAACCTGGCGCAGAGCGATAACCCGGAGAAGCTGACGCTCATATATTCGCTATTCCGTCACGATGTTCCTTACAAGTCCTTCCCCCGCAACCATAAAAAAAGTCGCTCACAAAAGTGGGCGATTTTTTTATGCTTTTGCAAAAACTTGAATGAGAAATCGGTTATGAGCACTATGAGTATTGGTTTTGCAAGGTCATTTTCAATTTCATATTGAAAAGTTTAGTTTTTGTGGTATCATTAGATTGATATGAAAATTGATTAAGGACAGATTTTATGCCGAGTTTTAGGATGAATCAAGACATAACTTACAATCTGTCGCCCATTGTTCAAAACAATGTGTTTTTGACTATGGATGCAGAAAGGGCAGAACTCCCAAGGTATGAGGATATTGCTCATTTGTTGCCTCGTCCTATTTGGAGTGGGCACGATGATGTTGTGGACTGCCACAACTATGCTTGGCGCACTGCTTTTGGCAATCTCAAAAAGGCAAATGCTGATGCCAACTTTGTGTCCAACTTCATTGACACTGCTTTCAACGGATTTTTGTTTATGTGGGATTCGTCCTTCATTGTGATGTTTGGCAAGTATGGGGCACGTGCATTCAATTTTCAAAAGACGTTGGACAACTTTTACTCTCATCAACACAAAGATGGATTCATTTGCCGTGAGTTGTGCGAGTATGAGCCCGGAGAGCAGTTTTCAAGGCATGATCCCTCATCCACAGGTCCAAACATATTGGGTTGGGCAGAGTGGGAATACTTTTGCCAAACAGGGGACGAAGAAAGGCTGAAAAAGGTTTTTGATCCCCTTCTTGCATATCATCTGTGGCTCAAAGAGCACAGGACTTGGCGAGATGGCACTTATTGGTCCACCGGCTGGGGATGTGGCATGGACAATCAGCCACGTCTTGAAAAGGGATACAACGTTTCATTTTCCCACGGACATATGGTGTGGGTGGATGCTTGCATTCAACAAGTGCTTTCTGCCAAAACACTCCTTGAAATTGCAGGAAAGATAGGTCGAGCAGATGATGTCAACCTGACGGCACTCAAAGATGAGATGGCGCATCTTACATCCATAATCAATGACAAACTTTGGCACGATGATGACGCCTTCTATTACGACCTTTGGAAGTCTGGCACATTGAATAGAGTGAAATCCATTGGCGCATATTGGGCATTGCTTGCAGACATAATTCCCAAAGAGAGATTGGAGCGTTTTGTTGCGCACTTGGACAATACGGAAGAATTCAAGCGTTCTAACCGTGTTCCTACACTCTCGGCAGATCATCCATTGTATGATGAAAAGGGCGACTATTGGCTTGGCAGTGTGTGGGCACCAACCAACTATATGGTGCTGAAAGGCTTGGAGAAAAACGGATATGACGCCCTTGCCCACGACATTGCCACCACTTGCCTTGACAACGTTGTGGAAGTGTTCAAAAAGGACAGAACCATATACGAAAACTATGCTCCAGAGTGTGCAAACAAGGGCAGTGTCGCAAAGAAAGATTTTGTGGGTTGGTCTGGATTGTTTCCAATCAGCATACTTTTTGAGTACGTCTTTGGCATCCGTCCGTATGCAAGAGAAAAGAAAATTGTGTGGCACGTAAACTTGCTTGAAAAACATGGTGTCAACAACTATCCTTTAGGCGAACTAACACTGGATATTGTTTGTGAAGCAAGAGAGAATGAAGACGATGAGCCTACCATCACTGCAATATGCGATGAGCCTGTTGAGATTGAGATAAGATACGGGAACAAAACAAAAACGGTCCGTGCAAAAACGAGGGATAAGGCGTGATTATATCATTTACGGCAAAAGAAATGGTCTTGCGATGCAAGACCATTTTTGTTTGAGTTAGGGTTGAAGATTAGAGAGCAAGTCTACAAATTGCCTCTGCCTCTTTGCTTTTGCCAAATGCAAAATAGGTTGGTGCATAAAAATTGAAGTTGTTCATATATTGTCCTCTTATATAGAACTTTTATTTTCAACGAATGAAATTTCGTTTAGAGTTGTATTGAATAATATTGACTGCGTTTGCCCTCGCTGTATATGTCGTTTTCGTCAATTAACACACCACCGCATTTTTTAATGGTGGCGGAGGATGCCAGATTGTCCGTATAGCAGGAGAGCAAAACGCTGTTTAGTCCTTTTTCTTTGCAGACAGACAAAGCATGACGAAGCATAGCGGTGGCATAGCCTTTTTTTCTTTCGGTAGGTCTTACTCCGTAGCCGATGTCACCATACTTTAAGGACATGCTTTCGGGCATTTGATAGCGTATGCTCAATAGACCCACAAGTCTGTCATTGTCGAAGCAAAGAAAAGCAAAGAATTTTCCAAAGTCCTCATCGCCAATCAAAGCACTATTTTGTATCTTTTCAACCCAAACAGAAAACTCGGTGCTTGTAAAAGCATGGCTTGCACTGATACGATTTTCATTGTTGTCAAAATGTTCCTGCACATATTCCTTCAAAATGTATTCATCGGCTATTGTGGGGAGTCTGTATGTCATCATATTCATAACCCAATCAAATTTTAATATGTTTGATTAATTGTATCACAGGGGTGTCAAATTTTCAATCA